>JAFQWG010000083.1 GCA_017407605.1 Agathobacter sp.
ACCATACCCATCTGTGTAGTTGCACATGGGCCATCAAATGGAATATCTGAAATAGATGTTACTAATGCAGCACCAATCATAGCAACTAATTCTGGACGACATTCTGGGTCTACAGACATAACCATGTTGTTAAGTGTTACATCGTTACGATAGTCCTTAGGGAATAATGGTCTCATTGGACGGTCGATTACTCGTGAAGTAAGGATTGCATTTTCAGATGCTTTACCTTCACGTTTGTTAAATCCTCCAGGGATTTTACCTACTGAATACATTTTTTCTTCGTACTCTACGCTGAGTGGGAAGAAGTCAATACCATCACGTGGTTTGTCAGATGCTGTAGCTGTAGATAATACTGTTGTATCGCCATATCTTAAGATAGCAGCACCATTTGCCTGCGCACAAACTCTTCCAATGTCTACAGTAAGAGTTCTGCCTGCAAGGTCAAGTGAATAACTCTTGTACATACTTTTTTCTCCTTTTATTCTTCTACTTTTATCTTGAGCAGAAGCTGTCCGAAACAACTGAACAATTTACCGCTTAGGCTATAAACTCTTCAGTGGTCTCGGTTCCTTCTTCTGCCTAATGACATTGAAAAAAAGGGCGGAATAAAAACTCCGCCCTATCTTTACAACTATTTTCTTAAACCTAATCTTTCGATTAATGAACGATATCTTTCGATATCTACTTCTTTTAAGTAAGCAAGTAAGCCTTTTCTCTGACCGATCATTTTTAACATACCTCTTCTTGAGTGATGATCCTTTGGATTAGCTTTTAAGTGCTCTGTTAATTCCTGAATTCTTGCTGTAAGGATAGCAATCTGTACTTCTGGTGAACCAGTGTCATTTGCTCCTCTACCATATTCAGCGATAATAGCCTGTTTCTTGTCTTTTGCGATCATGTTATGATCCTCCTTTTATATTTTATATTAACGCCCTTTGAGTTATGGATACTCAGCGGCGGTCGGAGTGTCCGTCCACCGAGCATGGGCTAAACCATACTTGTGAAGTATAACACATAATTTTAAAAATGTAAATACTTAATTTATATCAGCCAACACCGCCTCATTCATGCAAGCATAATTGTCTGTGTTATCTGATATGGTTGAACTTAAGGCAAGTAACTTACGATACATACTGGTGTACGATAGAAAGCATTTGAAATCTTAATACCGTCACGTGCATTACTTGCATGTACTACCTGTCCATTACCCATATAGATTGCTACATGGTTAATACTTCTACCATTTCCATAAAAAATCAAGTCGCCAGGTCTAATCTGATCTCTTGAAATCTTTGTACCATGATTTGGTTGCGCACGTGATGAATGTGGTAAGTAGATACCATATCTCTGATAAATTTTCATAGTGAAGCCTGAACAGTCAACACCTTTTGTAAGACTTTCACCACCCCATACATAACGGTTACCAACGAACTGTAATGCATAGTTAACTAAATCTACACGAGTCTGTGAAACACCTGAACCAAATGTTAATTCTTTCATAGTGTTACCTGTTTTTAATTTCATACCAGTAGTTACATAATCAGCAGAAACATATCCCTCGTAATCATCCACTTCTACTTTTACCCAGCCATCAAGAACCTCTGTAACAACAAGTTCTTCGTCTTTGTTTACTGTTGACAATGTAGCTGATTCTGTAGTTGGTTTTTCACGTACACGAAGAATCTCTGTGGTAACAGTAGCCATATTTCTAACTTCTTTATTTGCAATCTCAATCGCCTGCGCACCTGTTACAATGTAATCAGCGCTTACATAGCCTTCTGCATTACCTGTTTTAACCTGGTAAAAGCCATTTTCTTCACCTATAATTTCGCAGGCAGCATAATTTGTCATCTTACCAACAATGCTACCGCTTGTACTTGCTTCTTCACGAATGTTTAAGTTGCCATCTACAATTGCGATACCTAAATTTGTATAACCATATGTAGATGTACCCTGTCCAACTACATAACCTCCAGCAGATACTACATTCAACGAACCATCAATGGCACCTGAAGCACCTGCTACTGTCGCATTCGCATCACCAAAAGCTGCGTTTGCACCAGCTGATAAGTGAATACCATAGTTTTCTTTATCAATCATACGAGTATTATCAATTGTAATAGAAGAAAGTCCCAACAATAATGCAATTACAGAAACGCCTGAAACTTTTAAAACTGTTTTTTTATCTAATCTCATATATATCCTCCATAATTGTGTCACGACAACTAACACCTTTGCAATTATATCAAGACATTTTTACAATGTCAACACAATTATGTAATATTTTTGTAACATTTCCTCGCAACTTCTATATCAGATAACATTTGCGCCTTTAATTCTTCTACAGAAGCAAATTTTAATTCTGGACGAATAAAGTCTATAAATGATACTACTATCTTCTCTCCGTATATATCTTGATTAAAATTATCAATATAGGTTTCTACTCCAACAATATTTTCACTTGATACCGTTGGTTTACATCCGACATTAGTCACACCCATATAAGAACATCCATCCACATGAACTTCTGTTACATATACTCCATTTGGTGGAAGAAGTTTGTCCGCTGGTAAAATCATATTAATTGTAGGAATTCCAATTCGTCTTCCTAATTTTTTCCCATGAACGATTTCACTTTTAATAAAATAACGGTATCCCAACAATTGATTTGCTTTTTTGATATTACCATCCGCAATTTTTTCTCTAACATAGGTACTGCTGATATCACGATTGCTGTCCTTTAGTTTGTCCAAAACAATTGTTTTATATCCAAACTCAGATTCATACTGCTGTAAGGTCTGATAATCTCCCGCTCTTTTATGTCCAAATCGGAAATCATCCCCCACTACAACATATTTCATATTTAATGCTCTAGAAATCCATTCAATAAATACTTTTGGTTCCATAGACATTACTTCTGCTGTAAAAGGACACTCAATTAAATAATCAATGCCTTGTTTTTCAAATATATATTGTTTTTCTTCATTTGTAGTAAGAACATTTGCAACAATCTCTTCCACTTTATTACGTGGAGGCATATCAAATGTAAATGCTACGGAAGCCACATTCTCATTTCTACTATATTCTAATACCGTATTCATAAGAAGCTCGTGTCCTCTGTGCAAACCATCAAATTTACCTAAAGTTACTGCGGTTGGTTCTTCTATCTGAAAATCTAAAGTTTTTCTTATATATTTCATATTAATCCATGAATAATTTTATTGGTTTATACTCTTTACTCTCTTCTAAATAAGTGTAAAGTCCAATAAAACGTTTATTTACATCATATAATCGCACCTTTTCTTGCATCTTATCATCTGAAAAATTAGTTATCATCTCAGAAGGAATGCGATTTCCATTGTCTACAAGTTTTTGTGCTTCAGGCAAGGTCGTCACACTCTCATATTTCTGAAAAACTGTATCAATTGGATTCAAAAAATTCCATTCATTTCCTGAATCTTGACTAAGTTCTTCTAATTCAGAAAGTGTGTATGCCTCTTCTACCACAAATCGGTCTACCCTTGTACGAAGTAGAGATTTCATACATCCAAAGCAACCTAATTTCTTGCCAATATCATCACACAATGTACGGATGTAGGTTCCCTTAGAGCAAGATACCATCATTTCAACTTCTGGAAGATTCACAGATAAAACTTTGATATCATGTATCTGTACCGTTCTGGCTTTTCGTTCAACGGTAATACCTTTTCTGGCTAAATCACAAAGTTTCTGTCCATTTACCTTTAATGCAGAGTACATCGGTGGAACCTGCTCATAGGAACCAATAAACGACATAATTACATCTGTCACTTCTGCTTCGGATACAGTTACCTCTGCCTGATTTAAAACCTCACCAGATACATCCTGAGTATCTGTTTCCTGTCCTAAAAGCAACACTGCCTTGTATTCCTTGTCCTTATCAGTTAATAAGTCACAAACCTTTGTTGCTTTTCCTAAACAAACAGGCAAAACGCCTTCTGCATCTGGATCTAAAGTTCCCGTATGTCCGATTTTCTTTTGATGAAAAATGCCTCTCATTTTGGCAACTACATCAAAAGACGTATATCCTTTTTCTTTATATACATTAATAATCCCATTTATCATGTTTGAATATTCTTTCTCACACTTTATCATTATAGACGTTTTGCAATCTCTACTATTAGACGTTCAAGGATGTCCTCCACAGTTCCTTCCATTGTGCAGCCAGCAGCTTTTACATGTCCGCCACCGCCAAATACCGCAACAACATCAGCCACATTAAAATCGCCATTTGCGCGAAGGCTTACTTTATAAGATGCATCTTCGTTTTCATATAAAAACGCTGCAACAACAACATCCTTTGTAACACGCAGCTGATTTACAATACCATCCAGATGTTTTGGACCACACCCAAATTCTTTCATCTGTTCAGCAGTAACATAAGTTGCAATTACTTTTCCATTTAAATACAATTTGCTATCTAACAGCGCCTGACCTAAGATGCGGTTCTGATTGTATGTCTTGGTATAAAAGGTATCATCTACTATTTTTGAGTAATTAATTCCTTTTTCCATCAAGTTTCCAGCAATGTTCATTGTTTTTGCAGATGTACAGGAATACTGGAACACACCTGTATCGTGCACCATACCAGTATAAAGGCATTCTGCAATTTCTTTGGTAATTTTGTCTGTATCTAAAAGCTCATACACCAATTCACAAGTAGAACTTGCATCTGGATAGATATAATTGTCATCTGCAAATGCTTGATTACTTACATGATGATCAATACAAAACGTCTGTTTCGCAGCCTCAAAATATTTTGCAGTCGGTCCAAGACGCCCAGCATCTCCACAATCCAATACGATAAACAAATCAAACTGCTTATCTTCTTCAAAACTGTGATGTATTTTATCCGCATTTTTCAAAAAACCAAACACATTGGGAATCGATTCCAAATATAAATCCACAGTAATATTGGGATAATAAGTAGAGATATAGTTATATACCGCTAAAGTAGATCCAACGCAGTCTCCATCTGGACGCACATGTCCAGAAATTCCAACAGTCTGGATACCTTTTAATTTATCATCTAATTTAATCATTTTCTTCCTCTTTTAATGATTTGGTTACTTCATCAATTTTCTTTGACATAGCAATACCGTATTCAATTGACTGATCTAAAACAAAAGTAATCTGAGGTGTGTTACGAAGATTAATTGATTTCGCCAATTTCACACGGATAAATCCTTCTGCACTACGAAGTCCGGCAATGGTATCCTGCTGTGCTTTTTCATTACCAAGTACGCTTATATATGCTTTTGCTGTTTTTAAGTCTGGAGCAACTTCTACTGCAACAACACTTGTCATTGGATGAATACGTGGATCTTTGATTTCTCCACGAATAATATTAGAAAGTTCTCTCATTACTTCTTCGTTGATACGAATGTTTTTAATACTATTTTTTCTCATAAACTTTTCCTTTTATATAGGACTGCCCCAAAGGGCAGTCCTTATTTGATTGCTACTTGCGTGGTACTTCTACCATCTTATAAGCTTCTACAATATCGAATTCCTGAATGTCATTAAATCCGTCAAATACAAGACCACATTCGTAACCTGTACGTACTTCTTTAACATCATCTTTAAATCTCTTAAGTGAACCTAAATCACCTTCGTGAATTAAGCTGCCTTCACGTGTAATACGAACCTTACATCCTCTTTCGATTGTACCATCAAGGACATAAGAACCAGCGATATTACCAACTCCTGAAGCTTTGAAAATCTGACGAACTTCTGCATGACCAAGAATTTTTTCTTCAAATACTGGATCAAGCATACCTTTCATAGCAGCTTCTACGTCTTCAATTGCCTGGTAAATTACACGGTAAAGTCTAACATCAACCCCTTCATGGTCAGCTGTTGTCTTAGCCATTGGGTCAAGACGAACATTAAAGCCGATAATAATCGCATTTGAAGCAGATGCGAGTGTAACGTCTGACTCATTGATTGCACCTACACCACCATGGATAACTTTAACCATAACTTCTTCGTTGGAAAGTTTTGTAAGCGACTGTTTTACCGCTTCTACCGAACCCTGAACGTCTGCTTTTACAATGATGTTTAATTCTTTCATATTGCCAGACTGAATCTGTGAGAATAAATCATCAAGTGACATTCTAGCTTTTGTTTCTTCAAGAAGTCTGTTCTTTTCTTCTGCGATATAAGTTTCAGCAAATACTTTTGCTTCTTTTTCATTATCTGTATTAACAAATGTTTCACCAGCAACTGGAACACTGTTAAGGCCTAAAATTTCAACTGGTGTAGAAGGACCAGCTTCTTTTACTCTGCGTCCATTATCATCAATCATGGCACGTACTTTACCATAGCTGCTACCACATGCGATTGGATCACCTACGCGAAGTGTACCCTTCTGTACAAGTACAGTTGCAACAGCACCACGGCCTTTATCAAGCTGAGCTTCAATAACAAGACCTCGAGCTTTACGCTTAGGATTTGCTTTTAATTCCATTACTTCTGCAGTTAAAAGTACCATTTCAAGAAGATTTTCGATACCTTCTTTAGTATGTGCAGAAACTGGACAGAAAATTGTGCTTCCGCCCCAATCTTCTGGAATTAACTGATGTTCAGAAAGTTCCTGTTTTACTCTGTCAATATTTGCAGTAGGTTTATCAATCTTATTGATTGCTACGATGATTTCAACACCTGCAGCTTTCGCATGGTTGATAGCTTCCACTGTCTGTGGCATAACACCATCATCTGCAGCAACTACCAAGATAGCAATATCTGTTGAGTTTGCACCACGCATACGCATTGCTGTAAATGCTTCATGACCTGGTGTATCAAGGAATGTGATATTCTGGTCATTGATTGATACAACAGATGCACCGATATGCTGTGTAATACCACCAGCTTCTCTTGCTGTTACTTTTGTAGAACGAATTGC
>JAFQWG010000084.1 GCA_017407605.1 Agathobacter sp.
GATGTTAATATGGGACGTGGTGCTATCGTTATCGGATTGGCAGCTATCATTATTGGTGAAGTATTCTGTGATGCAACTTTTGGAAAAAAGGCAAACTTTGCTATGAAACTTGCATTCGTAGTATTTGGTGCAATTGTATATTATATCGTAATTGGTATTGTAATCTGGCTTAGAATGGATACCAACGATTTAAAACTCTTTACAGCAATCATTGTAGCGGTGTTCCTTGCAGTGCCATATTTGCGCGGACAGCAGAAAAATTCATTTAAGATGGCTGGCAAGAAGAGTGCAATGGCGTTAAAAGCAGAAGCAGAAAAGAAGGAGGTCTAGTTTATGTTACAGCTTAAAAATATTCACAAGACCTTCAACTTAGGTACAATTAATGAAAAAGTAGCGTTGGGTGGAGTGGACCTTGTATTAAACGAAGGAGATTTTGTTACCGTAATCGGTGGTAATGGTGCAGGAAAATCTACTACTTTAAATGCAATTGCAGGGGTATGGCCAATCGATGAAGGATCTATCCTTATTGATGGTATTGACGTAACAGGTCTTCCAGAACACAAACGCGCGATGTATCTTGGACGTGTGTTCCAGGATCCTATGACAGGTACAACAGCTACGATGCAGATTGATGAAAACTTAGCTCTTGCTGCTCGTCGTGGCAAACGTCGTGGTTTAGGCTGGGGAATCACAGCAGAAGAAAAAGAAAAGTATCATGAACTTCTTAAAATGTTGGATTTAGGTTTGGAAGATCGTATGACTTCAAAAGTAGGACTTTTATCAGGAGGACAGCGTCAGGCGCTTACTCTTCTTATGGCAACCTTACAGAAACCAAAGTTATTACTTCTGGATGAACATACAGCAGCACTTGATCCTAAAACAGCGGCAAAAGTATTAGAACTTACTGACAAAATCGTTGCAGAAAATAATCTGACTACACTTATGATTACACATAATATGAAAGATGCCATTGCACATGGCAATCGTCTGATTATGATGCATGAAGGTAGAATAGTTCTTGATATTGGACCAGAAGAAAAGAAAAAATTAACAGTTGAAGATTTGCTTCAAAAATTTGAAGATGTCAGCGGAGAGGAATTCTCTTCTGATAAAGCACTTCTTGGATAAGAAAGAAAACCAAGTGATTACAGTTGTGTGATTGCTTGGTTTTTGTTTTATTTGAACTTGGCTTGTGATATAATTTACTAAATAGAAGAGGTGAAGATATGTTACAGAAAATTGATGATTTTGTATGGGGCATTCCTCTTATTGTGCTGATTTTATCAATAGGTGTTATATTAACAATTAGACTAAAAGGAGTACAAATAAGGAAATTGCCACTAGCGATGAAGCATATGTTTTCTGGAGGGGAAGATGGAGAAGATGGAGAGGTGTCCGGCTTCGGAGCACTATGTATGGCTCTGTCGGCAACCATTGGTACAGGAAACATTATAGGCGTTGCAACTGCACTTGTGACAGGCGGTCCAGGAGCTTTGTTCTGGATGTGGGTAGCGGCATTTTTTGGTACTGCGACTAAGTATGCGGAATGTCTGTTGGCAATCAAATATAGAGTGGTTGCAAAAGATGGTCATGTTGTTGGTGGACCATTCTATTATATTGAAAAAGGAATGGGCAAGAGTTGGAAATGGCTTGCTAAAATGTTTGCAGTTTTTGGAGCAGGAGCAGGTGTGCTTGGAATTGGTACATTTACGCAAGTAAATGGAATTACGAGTGCGGTAAATAGTTTTTTTGATCCAAAGAATTTACATACCGTAGTTCTGTTTGGCAGAGAGTATTCTTGGTCTGTAGTTATTGCTGGTATTATTATTACAATTGCTGCTGCACTTGTTCTAATTGGCGGGGTTAAAAGAATTTCCTCAGTTTCACAGGTGATTGTACCGTTTATGGCGATGTTTTATATTGTATCAGCGATTATAATTTTGGTAACACATGCATCAGAGATTCCAGATGCATTGAGAGCAGTAATTGAGGGAGCATTTGGACTTCGAGCTGCGGCAGGTGGTGCACTAGGTGCTATGATGATAGCAATACAAAAAGGTGTTGCACGTGGTATTTTTTCTAATGAGGCAGGTTTAGGTAGTGCTCCAATTGCAGCTGCAACGGTAAAGACAGATGAACCAGTAGAACAAGGGTTGGTTTCTATGACGGGTACAGTAATTGATACTTTGATTATATGTACCATGACAGGCTTATCTATTCTGGTAACAGATTCATGGAATGTCGGATTAGAAGGTGTAGATGTTACAACGAGAGCTTTTCAGATGGGGTTACCATTTGCGCCAGAATTTTCTTCCTTCCTTTTAATGATTTGTTTGGTGTTCTTTGCCTTTACAACGATTATAGGTTGGAATTATTATAGTGAAAGATGTATAGAGTACATTGTTGGAGATAAGCCAAAAGTCATTATGGCATTTCGATGGATTTACATATTTGCTGTGTTAATTGGCCCTTTTATGACAGTAGCAGAAGTGTGGACAATGGCAGATATTTTTAATGGTTTGATGGCATTCCCAAACTTAATTGCGTTATTTGCATTAAGCGGGGTGGTTGTATCTGAAACAAACAAATATTTTCAAAAAAACAAGGATAAATAATGGAGGTTTTACAAATGAAAGAAAAAGGAATTATTGCAGAATTTAAAAAGTTTATTATGAGAGGAAATGTAATGGATATGGCAGTCGGCGTGATTGTCGGTGGTGCATTTACCTCAATTGTGACTTCTTTAAATACAGATATCTTATCACCACTTTTGGCGATTCTTGGAGGAATTGATTTTTCACATCTATCCATTACACTTGGAACTGGTGAAGAGGCACCTGTGCTTGCGTATGGTAATTTCATTACAGCCATTATTAATTTTTTAATCACTGCATTTGTTATCTTTATGTTGGTTAAAGTAATTAATATTATCAATGATAAATTAACGCCTAAAACACCAGAAGAAGCACCAGCTGCTCCAAGCACAAAAATTTGCCCATATTGCAAGAGTGAGATTGCAATTGACGCAACCCGTTGCCCACATTGTACCTCAGAATTGTAGAGTGTGTTATGTAAAGATAATTTTTGGGAAAAATAAGTCATTACAAATTCACTCCCTTACTCTATAAAAATTTGCACTTGCTTTGCAACTTTATTATTTAAAGATTGAGAAAAAGTAAGAAATAAGCCTTGTTATATTAAATAAGCACCGTTAAAAAACGTCGGCACTTAATAAGCATCCATTATAAATGGATGCGAATTTAGTACCGTTACGTTTTTTACCGAGTGGGAACGTGTGCAAATTTAATATAACAAGGCTTATTTCGTATATTCTTTTAGCCATTTTTACTAAATAATAGTTGCAATAAGTGCAAAATTTTCCTATAATATACTAGATATAGTTTATCTTGGGAGAATGGGGCGAAAAGGGGTCAATGCCATGAATCAAGAAAATTTTATGCAGTATGTTTTAGGTCATATAAATGATATGGTGCTTTGCTTTGATACCAACGGATATATCGGTTTTGGTAATAAAGAAGCGGAAGAAAAGCTGGAGTTTGGGAAACAGTTAGTGGGGACGCATATTAGCGTAATATTTCCGAATGAATTCAAAGAAAATGACATAAAACTTGAAACAGAAATTACATATGGTGATGATGTGCATGAGATTATGGCATATCGTTTCAATAAGACGTGTTTTGCGGTAGAGGCTAAAATTTCTGAGTCGAATGATGATGGATATCATATCTGTGTCATGAAGGATTTGACACATCGTAAGTATCTGGAGAAGAGAATTAAACAGGTAGAAAAAGATGCGGAAGATGCTTTGAAAGTAAAGTCAGAATTTGTAGCGAATGTAACGCATGAACTTCGTACCCCAGTAAATGGTATCTTAGGGAATACAAAAGAATTAATTTCTAGAGTGAAGGATGAGGAATGCCAAAAGATTTTAGATTTAATGGAGCGTGGATGTAATGACATGCATTCTATTATCAATAATATTTTGGACTTTTCAAAACTTGAAGCTGGGAAGTTTACATTAGAGAAGAGAGAATTTGATTTCCGCAAAATGATGGATTATGTCAAAGGAAATCATGCATATAAAATTACGGAAAAAGGTTTGGAATTTTTTGTGACCATTTCACCAGAAGTTCCTAATCGTATTATTGGAGATGAACTTCGTATTGTACAGGTATTAAACAATCTGCTTTCCAATGCATCAAAGTTTACTTCGGTAGGAAAAATTGCAGTAGAAGTAGTTAAGACAGCACAAATGAATCGTAGAGCAGAATTGTTCTTCCTTGTGACAGATACTGGTATTGGTATTGCCAAAGAAGATCAAGATAAGTTGTTTAAAAGTTTTTCTCAGGTAGATGCTTCTATTTCAAGACAGTATGGTGGTACAGGCTTAGGTCTAAACATCAGTAAACAGTTGGTTGAAATGATGGGAGGTAATATCAGCGTACAGAGTGAGAAAAATCAGGGAACGATGTTTTCATTTTCTGTGTGGGTTGATTTGCCAGAGGATGAACAGGTAGCAGAGACTGTTACAATAGATAGAAACGCTTTCTTAAATGATGCAATACATCGTAGTGAAGCAGGGGCTCTACTTAAGAACTTTGGCTCAGAGGAAAACAGAGAAGAATTAGATAAGAATTTATCAAAACTTATTCTTTGCGTTGAAATGGATAATTGGGAAAAAGCAGAAGGCTTTATGACTGCAGTAAAACAATTGACAGATTCTGCACCACAGGAGATTAGAACTGGTGCACTTCGACTTAAGATGGCAGTTCAAAAAGCAGATTATGAAAAGACAAGTGCAGCTTATGAGGATCTTATGAAACTGCTCTAGTTTGGAGGAAGTAAGCTATGTTACGCATATTGATTATTGATGACGTAGAAACAAATCGATTCGTACTTAGAAATATTATTTTAGATATGGGACATCAGCCTGTATTAGCTGAAAATGGTGTGCAAGGACTTAAGATTATGGAGCGTATCACACCGGACCTTATTTTACTTGATGTTGCCATGCCTGAAATGGATGGTTTTGAATTCTGCGAAATTATTAAAAAAGATATAAAGACTAGAAATATTCCAATTATTTTTATCTCAGCGTTTGATGAGGCAGAGGATATTGTAAAAGGATTTGAAATGGGTGGAGCAGATTATGTTACCAAACCATTTATTCAGGAAGTTGTTCGTTCTAGAGTTGAAGTTCAGTTAAAGCTCTCAGAGATGAATAAAAACCTCTTAGAGACAAATCGTAGAATGCAGACGTGTGTTGCCGAACAGATAAAACAGTTAGAGGCCGAGAAAAAAAAGATTTTATATGCCTTACTAAAACTTGTGCGTAAAAATGCATATTTTGATGAAGGGCATATTGAACGTCTGCAGTATAACTGTAAGGTGCTCGCACAGGCAATGCAGTTGTCGCCAAAGTATGAGCGTATTGTATCAGATACATTTATTGATACAATCGAAATGGCAGCTCCACTTTGTGATTTAGGAATGATTGGTATTCCTTTGGATATTCTCCAGAAGACAGAAGAACTTACTCTAGAAGAAAAAGCAACGATTGAAACTCATCCAATGATTGGTGCTCAGATATTAGAGGATATCAAGGGTGAGGACGATTATAATGATTTTATTGATGTATCATATGATATTGCGTTATATCATCATGAAAAATGGGATGGAACTGGCTATCCATATGGAAAATCTGGTAATGATATTCCATTGCCAGCGCAGATTGTTGCATTGATTTCTGCATATTGTGCGCTTACAGAAAATCGTGCTTTCCGTGATGCTTATAGCAAGGAAGATGCGTTACAGATTATTGAAGATGCAGTGGGAATTGAATTCAATCCAGATATTTATGGAATTTGTAAGAAGATTGCAAGACAATTGCGATAGAGGGGAATTTTAAGTGGTTAAGTTAACAGACGAGGAGTATCTTAGAATCGTACGATTTTTAAAGGGTCGATACGGAATTGATATGACTCGTAAAAAGGAGATTGTATCGGGAAGACTTGAAAACTTTATACGTGCAGGGGGATGGCATACATACACAGATTTTATGAATGCAGTAGAGAGTGATATTACTGGTAATCTGGAAAAGAAACTGGTGAATCTGCTTTCGACAAATCATACATATTTTATGCGAGAGGCTGAGCATTTTACTTACATGCGTCAAGTGGTATTGCCATGGTTAAAACAGAAAGAAGCTAAGAGCAAAGACCTTCGTATTTGGTGTGGGGCATCTTCAACGGGAGAAGAACCATATACTTTAGCTATGATTTTAATGGATTATTTTGGATTAGAGCATGGGGCTTGGGACACAAAGGTGTTGGCGACCGATATATCAACGCAGGTGCTTCGTAAAGCAATGGATGGGGTATATACCTCTGAGCAAGTGGAAGTGCTCCCAGAAAATTGGCGTAGAAGGTTTTTTAGAAAAATAATTAATGAAGATGCATATCGTGTGACAGATGAACTTAAAAAGGAAGTTATTTATCGTCAGTTCAATCTGATGGACCCACTTCCGTTTCGCAAGAAATTACATGTAGTTTTCCTTCGAAATGTTATGATTTATTTTGATGAGAAGACAAAAAGAGAATTAATCGAAAAAATCTATGAGGTGATGGAACCAGGCGGGTATTTATTTATAGGGCAGACAGAGACAATCGGTAAAGAATATTGTCCATTTGAACATGTACGTCCATCCGTATATAGAAAAAGAGAAGGTAAATAATGATGCGAAAAATAAGAGTGCTTGTCGTAGAAGACTCCATGTTTTTCAGGGAGCTTCTCGTAAAGAATTTAAATACAGATCCTGCACTTGAAGTTGTAGCGAGTGCAAGAGATCCATTTGAAGCAAGAGATATGATTGTCAAATACAAACCAGATGTTATGACACTTGATATCGAAATGCCTAAGATGAATGGTATTGAGTTTTTAAGGAAACTTATGCCACAGTATCCAATGCCAGTCGTAATGCTTAGTTCTTTAAGTGATAAGGTATTTGATGCATTGAATGCAGGAGCTGTTGATTTTGTTGCAAAACCTGCACTTACAGACAAAAAGAAATTGGAAGAATTTATTAGCAAAGAGCTTCCAGTAAAAATTAAGATTGCTTCTACTGCCAAAATTGGAAACATCAAGAAAAACGTTGTACCAACATTGACAGAAAATTTATCCAATGACAACAAAGAATTGATTTTGGCAATTGGTGCTTCCACAGGCGGAACAGAAGCGATTGCTACAATTTTAAAAGAGTTTGGACCAGATATTCCAGGTACAGTAATTGTACAGCACATGCCAGCTGGATTTACAGAGATGTATGCAAAACGTCTTAACGACCAGTGCAGAGTGCAGGTAAAAGAAGCTAAGAATGGTGATAGGGTATTACCAGGACAAGTGCTTATTGCACCAGGTGGAGAATGTCAGATGAGACTAATAAAAGCAAATGGTGTATATCAGGTAGAAATCAAGCCGGGTCCAAAGGTAAGCGGACATTGTCCATCGGTAGATGTGTTGTTTGAGTCCGTTGCAAAAAGCGCGAAGAACCGAGCGCTTGGAATTATTTTGACTGGAATGGGCGGAGATGGAGCCAAAGGCTTACTCGAAATGAGAAAAGCCGGAGCAAGAACCATTGGTCAGGATGAATCCACATGTGTAGTATATGGAATGCCAAAGGTGGCATTTGATATAGGTGCTGTAGAGTGCCAAGAAAAATTAAGCGACATCGCAAAAAAAACATATGCTGTTTTAAATACTATGTAAAGGAGAAGACATATGAGAATTTTATTAGCAGAGGACGATTTCGTAACAAGAAAGTTTATGAGCAATTTCTTATCAAAGTACGGGGAATGTGATGTTACAGTTGATGGTTTAGAGGCTGTAGATGCATACATGATGGCTTTGGAAGAAGGAAACCCATATGACTTAGTATGTCTTGATATTATGATGCCAGTTATGGACGGATATCAGGCATTGGTTGGAATCCGTAATCTGGAAAAAGAAAGAAATATTCCAGAAGAGAAGGCTGTAAAAGTTATTATGGCTACAGCTCTTAATGATGAAAAGAATGTTAAAATGGCATTCGAATTAGGTTGTACCATTTATTCTGGAAAACCAATCGATCAGGAACGTTTTGAAGAAGCGTTAAAGAGACTTGATTTGGTAAAATAAAAATGTATGGGGAGTCCCATAAAAGATACATAGGGGAAAGGAGAAAGACATGGCAGACGGATTTAATACAGAAGACATGCTGGACATGTATCTGTTTGAAAATCAACAATTGCTGGAAAAACTCCAAGAAACAGTCCTTGAGCAAAAGGATGAGGAATGTTTTGATGAAGATGCCATCAATGAGATATTCCGTACGATGCATACCATCAAAGGTTCATCAGGGGTTATGATGTTTGATGAGATTACATCGGTATCTCATAAATTGGAAGATATATTCTATGTTTTGCGTGAATCACATCCAGAGAATGTACCTCATTTGCAACTCGTTGAGCATGTTTTAGAGGTTGCTGATTTCATTACAAATGAATTAGAAAAAATCGAAAACGGTGAGACTGCGGATGGTAATGCCAGCGAAATTATTGCACGTTTGGATGTGTTCTTAAAGAACATTAAAGGAGAAAGTGGAGCACTTGAAAAGAAAGAAGAGCCAAAGAAAGAAAACTCGGCTCAGAAATTCTATATTGCTCCGGCTGCAAATGTAGCATCTAGCAAGTATTTCCGTATTACACTTACCTTTAGCGAAGGTGTAAATCTGGTAAATGTACATGCTTACAAAGCAGTATATGCGTTGAAAGAACTTGCGGAAGATATGATTTACTCTCCAGAGGACATCATTTCGGATGAAAGCTGCGTTGATGAAATATTTGAGAACGGTTTTCGTATTCTATTACAGACTCAGGCAACAGAAGAAGATATACGTAAAATTATCAAAGCAGGATATGATATTGAGGCTGTGGATGTATTGGAGTGTAGTGCAGAGGATTATCGTATAGGATTTGGAGATGCAGATGATCAGACAATCCAGATTGATTTAGAATCTTCTGTAGAAGAAATTGAAGCAAAAGCGGAGAGAACTCAGGAACAGATTATGCAGGAAGCTAAGAATAAGACTCTTGCTCCTGGTGATTTCGTTATTCAGGCAAAAGAACCTGGAAAAGCAAAAAAACTTGCAAAAGACAAGCCAAAGAAAGGCGAAAAGACTACATTTATCAATGTAGACGTAGCCAAGATGGATCAACTTATGGATTTAATTGGAGAACTTGTTATTTCACAGTCAGTAGTTTTACAGAATCCTGATTTAAAAGTTCCAGGCTTATCTTTAGATAACTTCAATAAATCTGCTGCACAGATGGTAAAAATTTCGACGGATTTGCAGAATGTTATTATGTCAATGCGAATGGTACCACTTACAAATACTTTCCAGAAAATGAATCGTATTGTATTTGACGTATCCAGAAAACTTGGCAAAGACATTGAATTTGTAATGGTTGGAGATACCACAGAAGTGGATAAGAATATTGTAGAACATATTTCTGACCCACTCATGCATTTGGTTCGTAATGCAGTTGACCATGGTATTGAGACTCCAGAAGAAAAGGCTGCGTCAGGTAAGACAGAGCGAAGCAAAGTTACATTATCTGCAAAGAATGAATCTGGTAAGGTGTGGATTACAGTTGAAGATAATGGTAAAGGCTTAGATCGTAATAAGATTATGAATAAAGCTCGTAATCAGGGTCTTTTGGATTACAGTAAGCCAGAAAGCGCTTATACAGATAAAGAAGTATTCCAGTTTATTACACTACCAGGATTTTCCACTAAAGAAAAAGTTACAGAATATTCGGGACGTGGTGTAGGTATGGACGTAGTTTTGTCCAATATCGCATCCGTTGGTGGAAGTCTAGAAATCGAAAGTGAAAAAGGAAAAGGAAGTCGTATGATTATGAAGATTCCTCTTACACTTGCGATTATCGATGGTATTGTAATGAAGGTTGGAAATACCTCCTTTGTTATTGAGACAGGCGCAGTAAAAGAATTTGTTAGCGTAACAAAAGATATGATGATTCATGACCCAGATCAACGTGAATTTGTTATGATTCGAGGTGAGTGTTATCCAGTACTTCGTGTTGGAGACAGATATCATTTGGAAGGATATCAGACAGAGGTAGAAAATGGCATGATGGTCATTACAGAGGTGGATGGACAACATATTTGTCTGTTTGTAGATACATTAGTAGGTAAACAGGAAATAGTTGTAAAACCAATTCCAACATATGTAAAAAAAGTGAAAGGTTTATCCGGTTGTACTCAGTTGGGAGATGGCAGTATTGCACTCATTCTCGACGGACCAGGACTGGTTGACTAAAGAGGAAAGGAAACACATATGGACGAAAGAGATACACAAAAAGGGAAATATGTAACCTTTAAATCTGGGGAAGAATACTTTGGTCTTAAGATTCAGTATGTAAATGAAATTATCGTATTTCAGGAAATTACAAAGATCCCAGAAAGCGAAAGCTACATAAAGGGATTAATTAACTTAAGAGGAAAGATTATTCCAGTTATTGACGTAAGGTTACGCTTTAAACAGGAACCATTTGAATACACAGATAGAACCTGTATTATCGTTGTAAACGTAAAGAACATTGTTGTGGGACTTATCGTTGAACAAATCGCTGAAGTAGTAGAGATTCAGGAAGAAAACATTATTCCGTCTCCAAGCGTTGGAAAAGCAGACAAATCTCAAAACAAATATGTATATGCTATTGGTAAAGTAGGAGATCAGGTAAAACTCTTACTTGACCCAGATAGATTACTTAACGATGAAGAAATTACTGCACTCGATCCAAATGCAGATGCAGAAAACGAAGGAGAAGAATAATGAAAGTCAATAAAAAGTTATATATGCGCACAAAAATTATAATTAGTTTTATTATCATAGCTATTTGTATTTTATTTTTACTTTGGTCAGGCTATACAACAGCAGCTACAATTATTTATGAAGAAGATCCAGTACATTACTTATCTAGTTATGCAACATTTACTGCAATTATTACAGTTGTTATATTTACAGTGCTTGGTGGTATTGCATTTACAATTCCAAGACAGCTTCGTAAGAGCAGTCTGAATTTAATTAACCTTACCAAAGAAATTGCAAAAGGTAATATGGATGTAGAAATCAAAAAGATTTATAACGACGAATTTGGTGCAGTAGTAGACGAATATGTACTTATGGTTGAGAGTATTCGTAATCAGGCTATGGCAGCTCAAGCAGTTGCAGAAGGTGATATGACAGTAGAAGTTGTACCAGCATCTGATGTAGATACAATGGGTAATGCACTTAAGACATTGGTTGAACGCAATGGTAATGCACTTGGAAATATCAATGATGCTGCTTACCAGGTAATGACAAGTGCTTCTCAGGTTGCAAGTGCAAGTGAAGCATTGGCTCAGGGATCTACAGAACAGGCAAGTGCAATTGAACAGATTACTTCTTCTATTAGTGAAATTGCAGAAAAGACACGTGAAAACGCAGATCAGGCAAATAATGCTGCAGATTTAGTAGATGAGGCAATTAAAGATGTAGAAAAAGGTAATGAAGAAATGCGTGAAATGGTTATTGCCATGGAAGAAATCAATAAATCTTCTGAAAGCATTTCTAAGATTATCAAAGTTATTGATGATATCGCATTCCAGACCAATATCCTTGCTCTTAACGCAGCAGTAGAAGCTGCTCGTGCAGGTGATGCGGGTAAAGGTTTTGCAGTAGTAGCAGAAGAAGTACGTAACCTTGCTGCTAAGAGTGCAGCAGCTGCAGAAGAAACCGCGGAAATGATTGAAGCATCAATCGCAAAAGTAGCAGTTGGCTCACGTCTTGCGGATGAAACTGCAAAAGCATTAGAGGATATTTCAAATGCTGTAAAACAGAGTGAAGTACTTATCAATAATATTGCAGAATCTTCTAACTATCAGGCAACAGCAGTTGCTCAGATTAATCAGGGTATCGGACAGGTTTCACAGGTTGTACAGACAAACTCTGCAACAAGTGAAGAATGCGCAGCTGCCAGTGAAGAGCTTTCTAACCAGGCAGTTCGTATGAGAGACTTACTTTCTATCTATAAATTAGATGAAAGTGCAGTAGTAGCTCGTTATCATGAATTAGAAGATACAGAGGATACTGTTGCAACAGCAGAAGAAGCAAATGAACCAATCATTTCTCTTGGTGAGGGATTTGGAAAATATTAGAAATTATCAGGCTGTCGCAAACAAGGGGGTTTTTGCGACAGCCACTTTCGTTGTACAAGCTTTTAGGAGGCAGTTGAATGGGTAAGCACGATTATGAAAAATCATATGAAAGACAGATTGAATGCATTGTAATTGGTGTATGTGCCGTTTATGTGTTCACGGAGCTGATTTTGGGCTACCGTAATAATTGGAATCCATGGGGACAGGTGGCCGTTTTGGGCAGTGCCATGTGTTCTTGGATTTTTTTCTTTGGTAGATACAAAGATTTTGAATTTCGTGCAAACGTAACTAGTATTGCATCGCAGATTATTATTATCGTATATGGAATAGAGTGCGGTGATTTTTACCAGATTCTTTCTCTGTTTATTAGTTTGTGTATTGTGGTAGGTCTTTATGGTGTTACAAAAGCACTTATTTACCCAGTTATGGCCTATAATATTTTGGTTTTTTACTATATTGTTATCGATAAATCCTTAGTATGGGGGACCTATAGCTGGGATTGGGGAATGGTTACCCGTATTTTACAGGGATATGCAGTATTATTCGTTGTAATATACCTCGTTTATCGTTATAAAGTTTCCAAGGAAAGTATGTTGGAGATGATTGATGCGCTTCGCAAATCGGAACGTGAAAAAGACGATTTCCTTGCGAACGTCAGTCATGAGATTCGTACACCTATTAATACCATCTGTGGTATTAGTGAGATTATGATTAAAAATGGTGTACCAGCAGAATTAGAAGAAGATGTATTAAATATTCAGTCAGCAGGCCGTAATTTGATGGCTGTTGTAGGTGATATTTTAGATTATTCTGAATTACAGGAAGGCGATTTTGAAATCGTTGAAGAAAATTATCATGTAAGTTCGACCATTTATGATGTCATTAATATGTCAATGGCAAAGAAAAGTGAAAAAAAATTAGAACTTATAGTGGATTGTGATGCAAACATGCCTAGCATTTTAATTGGTGATGAGCAGAAAATCCGTCGAGTTGTTATGAATTTGGTAAATAATGCGATTGAATTTACCAATCAGGGATGTGTCAGCATCCATTTTGGATATCGTAAAGAAGACTACGGTATCAATTTAATTATAACTGTAAAAGACACTGGTATTGGGATGTCCAAGGAAAGTGTTGAAAATTTATTTGAGAAATTTACCCAGGCAGATATGGGCCGCACCCGTAAAAAAGGCGGGGTGGGTTTAGGTCTTGCAATTGCACAGACGATTGTAACTCATATGGGTGGATTTATTACTGTAAAGAGTGAACTCGATAAAGGAAGTGAATTTCGAGTTGTTATTCCACAGAAGGTATATGACGAAGCTCCTATTGTGGAATTATCAGATAAGACAGATATTAGCGCAGCCGTATATATCAACATGGAACAGTTTTTCTATGGCTCAGTACGTGATGAGTATGGCAGTGTTATTCAACATATGATAGAGCAGTTAGATGTAAAATGTCATGTATGCCGTAATTTGGCAGAACTTAAAAGATGGCAGAAGAGAGAAGATTTTAATCAAATCTTTATCAGCCTTTTAGAATATCAGGAAGATCCAATCTATTTTGATAATTTAGCAAAAACTGCAAATGTGCATTTGATTATCGACCATTATGATGACGCTAAAGTGCAGAATAAACATATATCCAAGATATATAAACCATTCTTTGTATTGTCTATTGTTTCTGCATTAAAGAATGTAACGCTTCATGCGGAAAAGAAATATGTGGAATTAGAAAATCATCAGTTATATGCACCAAATGCGCATGTACTTGTAATTGATGATAACCGCATGAATATCCGTGTAGTAGAAGGTTTGATGAGACAGTATGGAGTACAGGTGTCATATGCTTTAAGTGGACAGGAAGGTATTGATATGCTTCAGTCAAAAGCATTTGACCTTATATTCTTAGACCATATGATGCCAGGTATGGATGGTATCGAAACCTTCCACCATATTCGCCGTAAACAGGATTTGTATTATAAAGAGATTCCAATTATTGCACTTACTGCAAATGCAATCGCTGGTGCAAGAGAAATGTTTATGAAAGAAGGATTTACTGATTTCCTTGCAAAACCAGTAGAAAGTTCGGTGCTTCATCGTACGTTAAAACGCCATATTCCATTGGGTAAACAAAGAACGTTGGATGAAAAAGAACAATTAGAAGCATTACAAGCAGTCGAAATGCAGAAAGAAATAGAAAAAGAAAAGACAAAAGAAACTTTTGTAATTGGTGATTTGGACATTGAAAAAGGACTTACTTATTGTGGCAGTAAAGACAATTATATAGAGATTCTTTCTAGCCAGAGAGATAGCGGACAGGAAATTTTAATGCAGGTAGAAGAATTGTTCGCAAAAGAAGACTGGAAAAATTATACCATTGTAGTACATGGAATTAAGAGTTCTATGATGAGTATTGGTGCAGTAACACTTTCTGAAATGGCAAAGGGATTGGAATTTGCTGGCAAGAGAGATGATATTGCATACATAAAAGC
>JAFQWG010000085.1 GCA_017407605.1 Agathobacter sp.
ACACTTGATACAATTGCAGCTGGCTCAAGAGAAATGCTTGATTCTGTACATGGAATGAAAGGCCTTGCAAAAGAAGGTGTAGATGTTACAGATGTAATTAAAGTAAAAGCCGAAGAAATTCGTGTGGATGCTTTAAATAGTAAAGAAAACACAATTAAGATGATTGAATCAAATAAAGAACTTCTTGAGGTTGCAATTGAAAACAGCCGAAGCGTTGATAAGATCAATGAACTTACGAATGATATCTTAGGTATTTCAAGCCAGACAAACCTCTTAGCACTCAACGCTTCTATCGAAGCTGCCAGAGCTGGTGAGGCAGGTAGAGGATTTGCCGTAGTTGCAGATGAAATTCGTGAACTTGCAGAACGTTCTAAGAATACAGCAAACAACATCCAGGAAATCAGTGTACAGGTAACAGAAGCGGTTAAAGCACTTGCTGAAAAATCAAATGAAATGTTAGATTTCATCGATGGCACTGTATTAGCCGACTATGATAAGTTGGTAGATGTAGCCAACCAGTACTATGCAGATGCAGACCAGTTGGATGGTATGATGGATGTAATCGATAATAAATCTGGTGAGTTGGAAGACAATATCACAAATATCAACGAGGGTATTGATGGAATCAATACTGCAGTAGATGAAAGTGCTCAGGGGGTAACTATGGTTGCCGACAATGCTTCACAGCTTGTAGAAATGCTTGGAAGTATCCGTAACGATGCAGAAAGCAACCAAGAGATTTCAGATGAATTGTCAAATGAAGTAGCACAGTTTAAACATATCTAACGAGACATGTCAAAAGAAGGCTCATTCGAGCCTTCTTTTTTGTTGCACAAGCATGCAAGTAAATTTCCGGTGGATATTTATCTAGGAAAGCGCATTGAGTGTGAAGTGCGGCTAGAGAAACTCCATATAGGAAATTTTTAACCCTCTATACCGAAATTGAGAGAGAAATTAATTGGGTTAAATGGAAAATCGGTATATGGAAGAAAATTCGCCCGCTATACCGAGGTTTTACGCGAGTATGTCGGTATAGGGATAGAGTTATTTTTTATATAGAGAATTTGAGATTTTTTTAGAAAAAATAGGTGATTTTAGTATATACAGAATAAAAAATTTTCTATATACCGTAAATGAAAAAAGAATGCTTTACACAGTACATAAAATATGGTTTAATCATAGAAAATTAAATAGATAGGAGGCGTTTTTACGACATACGAAAAAATGTGTTTAGAAAGCCAACGGCTGGATGAACAAATCAATTCTTTACTCTCTCAAATCAGCTGTTTTCCAGAAGGAAAACTAATCTGCGCCAAAGATAGGAATCACACGTATAAATGGTATCGTAGTGATGGTCATCAATCAGTGTATATCCCCAAAAAAGAAAGAAAATTAGCAGAACAATTAGCTGTAAAAAGATATTTATCTTTGCAATTACAAGATCTAGAAAATGAAAAAAGAGCAATTGATTTTTATCTTCGTCATCATAACCCAAGTAAGGCTGAAGAAATGTTAAATACTAAGTCTGAATATCAGACACTTCTTTCATCACATTTCAAACCTAAGTCTGAGCAGATTTCTGAATGGGTAAATTCAGATTTCGAGTCTAATCCAAAATTCCCAGAACAAAAAAATCATAAAACAAGTTCAGGTGTATTGGTACGTTCCAAATCAGAAACACTAATTGAAAGAGCATTATTTGTAAATAAAGTTCCATTTCGTTACGAATGTGCTTTGCAAATTGGTAGTGTAACGATATATCCGGATTTTACGATTATGCATCCAGTAACTGGCGAAGTGTTTTATTGGGAGCATTTTGGGATGATGGATAATTCCAGATATGCTAGAAATGCAGGAGAAAAAATTCAATTATATTTGACACATGGAATTATTCCAACAATTAATTTGATAACGACCTATGAGACTTTAAAACAGCCATTGAGTTACAAAGAAGTAGAAAAAATAGTATTTGAAAATTTTTTAAATTAGAAATCCGTAGGTTTACAGTAGGTTCATTTTTGTTTAAAATGGGATAAAAGACTAGTGTAAACAGAGGTGAGTCGTCACATGAAATTCAAATTCTCCGCCCTAGAAAAAGAGTGGGCAAAAGTAGAAAAGGACGAGGCTTATTTTATAACCAAGCAATTAAATAAAGAGGATTCCAAACTTAATAAGTTTTTGGAAGATAAAGTGCCTGTAGGATTACAGTCTACTTTAGATGGTGCGTTTGCGAAGGCGTTTCACACTGTGTTTGAGAAGGGAACAGGTTTTATCGAAAAGACTTATAAAAAAGAGGAACTGGAAAAGGACTACAAGATTAATGCCTATGTAGCTTCGGTGAAGGAAAACAAAAAGACCTTAAAGGCATTTTCGAAAAAGGCTTCTGGTGCAGGTAAATCAAATCTTTTGATTTCAGGAGCTTCGGGAATTGGTATGGGCATACTCGGAATTGGGATTCCGGATATCGTGGTGTTTACAAGCCTTATGCTTCGTAGCATATATGAAATTGCATTAAGCTATGGATTTGATTATAAGAATCCAGAAGAAAAGAAGTTTATTTTGCTTGTGATTCAGGGTGCTGTATCGCATGATACCAAGCTGTTGAAGATTAATGAGGAGTTAAACTATTTCATTGAGCATGGATATTTCCAGTCTGCGATTCAGTTGGATGAGTGTGTGAAAGAGACAGCAAGCTGTTTGTCAAAAGAACTTTTGTACATGAAGTTCTTGCAGGGGATTCCAGTGGTGGGTGCTGTGGGCGGTGCCTATGATGTGGCATACATGAAGCAGGTGAATAAGTATGCGGAACTAAAGTATAGAAGGAGATTCTTTGTGGGGAAGAAACGTAGAAATGAAATATAAGAGTCTAAGTGCTCTCGCGTCGACACTGCGTGTCTATCAGCTACTGCGTAGCTGTGACGCTCGAACAATTTGGCTATCGCCCCAAAAAGAGTCAGATGAGGCTCGCGTTGACACTATGTGTCTGCCAACTGCTTTGCAGTTGTAACGCTCGCATATTTGACTGACGTCAAATATTAAGAATAAAAAAAGAGTGTACGAACAAGTAAACTTGTCCGCCACTCTTATTTTTATTCTCTCATCTGACTCTTAGTCGTTTGTGTAGTTATCAAAATAACCCTGAATTAAGATTACTGGTGTACCTTTGTCACCTGAACCAGATGTAAGGTCACAGAGTGAACCAATAAGGTCTGTTAACTGTCTTGGGGTTGTACCCTGAGAAGCCATGTTGCCAACTAAGTTATCATTTTTTGTTTTGATACTATTAGAGATAGCTTCTTTTAATTCTGCACCGCTAAGGTTAGCAAAATCATTGTCAGCAAGGTATTTTAACTTTAATTCGTTTGGTGTACCGATAAGGCCGTCTGTAAATGCTGGAGATACAACAGGATCTGCGAGTTCCCAGATTTTTCCCTGAGGATCTTTGAAAGCACCATCGCCGTATACCATAACTTCTACATGTTTTCCAGTCTTTTCAAGAATCTGAGCCTGGATAGCAAGAACGAGATCTTTACATTCCTGTGGGAATAATTTGATCTTATCTTCTGTAGATTTGTTTGAACCAAGTAAACCGTATTTTGCATTGAAACCGCTTCCGTTTACAGATGCTGTAAGGATGTCGTCAAGACCACATACAACTTTTGCACCATTTTCACGGAGGATACGTTTTGTTCTAACACGTGTATGAATATCACAGTTAATTACACAGTCTGTGTATTTTAAGATTTCTCTTGGGTTGTTTGCAAAGATAACTTCTACTTCTGCGCCAGCTTCTTTTACGATGCTTGAGTAGTAGTCAACGTAATCAACGCCTGTAAATTCGTGAACATTTTCACCGAATAATTCACGATATCTTTCTAATGTGAGTACATCAGAGTATGGGTTGATACCAGCGTCATCTAACTGATCATATGTTAAAAGTGCGTTACCTACTTCGTCGCTTGGATAGCTGAGCATGAGTACAACTTTTTTAGCACCCATAGCGATACCCTTTAAGTTGATAGCGAAGCGGTTACGGGAAAGGATAGGGAAAATAACACCTACAGTTTCTCCACCGAGTTTTGCTTTAACATCATCTGCGATATCCTGAACGCTTGCGTAGTTACCCTGAGAACGAGCAACGATTGATTCTGTTAATGCGATAACGTCTCTGTCGCGAAGTTCGAATCCTTCACTTTCAGCTGCTTCTAATACGCTATTAACAGTCATTGTTACAAGGTCGTCTCCTTCGCGGATGATTGGACAACGAATACCTCTTGAAACAGTTCCAACTTTTCTTTCCATATTACTTACCTTCTTTATATTAAAATTTATATTTTGGATGACCCATAAATACACTATGTATTATAAAACCTAATAGGACATGACGCAAGAAAAAACGAAAAGTTTTTACAAAAAAAATTTACCATGGTAAGATATGGTTAGAGAATTAAAATGAGGAGAATATGTAGTATGGCTTCAGAAAATATGAAAGATAAAATCGAGTTGTTTGAACGCATGCCGATTCCACAGGCAGTTGCGAAATTGTCAATACCAATGATTATTGGTTCACTGGTTTCTATTATATATAATTTGGCAGATACTTATTTTGTTGGAATGTTAAATGACCCAATCCAAAATGCAGGTGTAACTCTGGCTGCGCCGGTTATGCTGGCATTCAATGCTGTCAACAATTTATTTGGTGTAGGTGCATCAAGTATGATGAGCCGTGCAATGGGGCGCAGGGATTATGAGACTGTGCACAAAAGCTCTGCATTTGCATTTTGGGGTGCGGTGTCATGTGGGATTTTATTTTCTCTGCTTTGCACAGTGTTTAAGACGCCTTTGATTGGTTTGCTGGGCGCTGATGCAACAACTTGGAGCACAACCTATGACTACATGTTTTGGACAGTAAATATAGGTGCGGTTCCAGCTATCTTAAATGTTGTTATGGGATATATGGTGCGTTCCGAAGGAGCAACCTTACATGCGAGTATTGGTACGATGAGTGGCTGTATCTTAAATATCATTTTAGACCCTATTTTTATTCTTCCATGGGGACTTAATATGGGAGCAGCGGGCGCAGGTATGGCAACTTGTATTTCTAACTGTTTAGCATGTGTATATTTCTTTGTACTTCTATACATAAAACGCAAATCTACATTAGTAAGTATTCATCCAAAAGATTTTTCATTGGAGCCAGCAATCGTGGGCGGTATTTTCGCAGTTGGCATTCCTGCTTGTATTCAGAATCTTCTTAATGTAGTTGGTATGACTATTCTAAATAATAAGATGGCGTCTTACGGTGCTGATCCTGTTGCGGCAATGGGGATTGCCCAAAAAGTCAATATGATTCCGCTTCAGGTGGTACTTGGTGCTTCACAAGGTATTATGCCATTGGTAAGTTATAATTATGCAAGTCGTAATTATAGTCGAATGAAGGAAGCATACTTTTTCGCAATCAAGGTTGCAATGGTATTTTGTTTTGTTGTTGTAGCAACCTACTACATAGGAGCTGGTGTGGTGATGAATCTGTTTATCGATACACCGTCTGTTGTTGAAATTGGTACAAAACTACTTCGTGGATTCTGCATAGGACTCCCGTTCCTTACCGTTGATTTCATAACTGTAGGTGTGTTCCAATCAGTTGGTATGGGTAAGTATGCATTGTTCTTTGCAATTGCAAGAAAAATACTCTTAGAGATTCCTGCAATCTTTGTATTAGATACATTATTCCCATTGTTTGGTTTGGCTTATACACAGTTTGTGGCTGAATTTGTTCTTGCACTTATTGCAGTCGTAGTAATGGCAAAATTGTTCAAAAAATTAAACAAAGAATCGGAAGAAAAAATTGAAAAAATCTATATGTAGTGATTGATTTCTGACAAATCAAGTACTATAATTACTCTATTAAAAAATTGCAAACAAGATAATCTAGGAGGTTATTATGGATTCAAACAAGAGACCTGA
>JAFQWG010000086.1 GCA_017407605.1 Agathobacter sp.
CGAAACAGCGTCACTTCTCTTCCTTCTTCTGAAAGTATGTATGTGCGAAGCACCCCCATTAAGACGGTCATAAGTCCTTTACAACTATCCTCAGTTCTGTGCATAAGCATACCTTTATTATATTTTTCTGTATAAACAGATGCTTCTACCAATTGTTTCTCATCATCTGACAACTGCTGCCAAAACGGAAAAATCTCACCATTATGCTTCATTTTCTACTCCTTATGTATTAACCCTTACCAATCTTATCCAATAATTCCTGACTAATTCTTCTATCTTTAAAATAGAACTCATAATCATGTTCATTTACTTCGCGTAACACCTTACATGGATTGCCCACTGCAACCACATTGCTTGGAATATCCTTTGTAACCACACTTCCAGCTCCAATTACAACATTATCCCCAATTGTAACACCAGGCAATATAACTACACCTGCACCCAGCCAGCAGTTTTTCCCAATATGTACTGGCATATTGTACTGATAACCTTTTGCACGCAGTTCTGGGCATATTGGATGGCCAGCTGTGGCAAGCGTTACATTTGGACCTATCATCGTATAGTCTCCCACATAAATGTGGGTATCATCCACGCAGGTTAAATTAAAGTTCGCATATACAAACTTTCCAAAATGACAATGATGCCCACCCCAGTTTGAGTGGAATGGAGGTTCAATATAACAGCCTACACCAATTTCTGCAAACATCTCTTTTAAAAGATTGGTGCGTTTCTCCCCTTCCATTGGTCTGGTCTGATTATAATCATATAGTTTTTCTAAACATTTTCCTTGCTCCTGCATAATCGCATCATCACTTGGAAAATAAATCTCACCACTATGTAACTGTGTCTGCCAATCCATATCGTTCCCCCTATGACATCATCAAGCAAAACTATTTCTTTCTTCTTACAAAACGAATCTGACATACGTCATCACCATTTGCGATTGTTGCAGGTAAATCTAATTCACAACCAAAACTTTCTGCAATCCCTCTGTCTCCACACATCGCATGGTCGCAAAGCACCTTGATTTCTTCGTCGGTACAGCCCTGTTTCTGCCAAGCTTTTACCAATGGACAATAGTGAAAATCAATATCTAAATGGTCATCGGTACACTGTTTGATATCCATCTCAAACACCCACTGTGCGAACTTAGAAAACAATGTCTTCTTCAGTCCTTTTAAAGAATCACCACCACCTGCTTTTTTACGCAAATTTGCCCCCTGATACAAACCACAGCGTTTGATTGCTTCTGGTGCGTAATCTTTTGAATCTAACCCCTTCTTCTTTGCCTCATCACAAAGCAAATACATCCACAATGCTCTGTGTTCTAACTGTTCTCTAATTGCCACGATAAATGCATTTTTAATTTTTGGTTCATTTTTAATCATTTTAAACTCCTCCATGTTATCCCTTATTTTCTTTATTCTATCATAAACTCATTTCAAACTCTACCTTTTGCAATTCACTTGGACGGTTTTCGAAACTATATTTTTCCAACATAACATTACTTATGATAAAAGTTTGTTTTCCTTTGTCCTTCCAGTTGTCATGTATAGCCTTCATAAAATCAAATGTCGGATCTAATTCCACCTGTAAGCAAGAATACATTCCCCCTGGAATTGTAATTACATTTTCTTCATCCTCACAGTTTAATATTTCTAAGAAAAAACGACAACGAATACTCCCATCCTCTTCTATCTCAAGAATCTGACCAGCCGGCAGTATTGGAAACATTCCTTTCTTCTGTGCAGACTTATATATCTCAGATACATCAGATATAACTTCTTTTGTTTCAAAGAAATTCTTGCGATAATCCGTAACCATAACTTTACGCGACACAATGTAACGCTTATAAACTCCCGAACAACCTACAAATTCCTTATTGTCTTCTATATTCTTTAAAGAATATTCGATATAATCCAAATTGTTTTGCATTTCCCGGATTCTCTGTTGTGCTACGATTCGTCCCTGTTCTAACAATCTCTGAGACTCCAAATTTCCTTTCTCATCCAAAAATGCCATCATATCTTTTAAAGGTATTCCCAACTGAATACAAAGAATAATTTTATTTAATAAAGAAACCTGCTCTGCAGAATAATAACGATAGCCATTATTCTCATCAACAATTGCTGGTTTCAATAGGCCTAATTTTTCATAATATCTTAAAGAATTGATATTGATATCTCGTAATTTCGCAAATTCACTAATCGTAAAATAATTTTTCATTTTTTTCTCCTTTTCTATTGACTCCATTATTATAACAGAGTTTAGAATAAGAATAAATAAGAATCTAAAACAAGAAAGGAACCGACATGCAAGAAAACACACAAACAAATGAAATGGGTACTGGAAGTATTCCAAAGCTATTTTTCAAACTCGCAATTCCAGCCGTTGTGGCACAGGTTGTAAACTTACTCTATAACATCGTTGACCGTATCTATATTGGCCATATTCCGGAAGTAGGTGCTACTGCCCTTACTGGTGTTGGCTTATTCAATGCCATGTTAATGCTTATTACAGCATTTTCTATGCTTGGTGGTGCTGGTGGTGCTCCACTCGCTGCTATTGAACTTGGAAAAAATGACAATGAGAAAGCTGAGAAAATTATGACAAACTCTTTCTTGCTCTTAATCGTTTTCTCTGCAATTCTTACTGTTGTATTATATATTTTTGCACCAAATCTTCTTACTTTATTTGGTGCTAGTGAAGTAACACTTCCATATGCAGTAGATTACGCACGTATCTATATTCTTGGTACAGTTTTCGTGCTCATCGTAACTGGTATGACACCATTTGTTACTACACAGGGTTTTGCAAAAGTAGCTATGATGACCACTGTAATCGGTGCTGTTATCAATATTATCCTTGATCCAATCTTTATCTTTGTTTTTGATATGGGTGTAAAAGGTGCAGCTACGGCAACTGTACTTAGCCAAGCTGTCGGTGCACTTTGGGTACTTCGCTTCCTTACTGGAAATAAAACAATTTTAAAATTAAGAAAAGAAAATATGAAATTAGATCCAAAGATTTTTGGACCTTCTCTTGCACTCGGTATTTCTCCATTTATTATGGTTTCAACCGAAAGCTTACTTTCTATCAGCTTTACAACAAGCCTTGCAAAATATGGCGGTGACATAGCTGTAGGTGCAATGACAATTATTACAAGTATTAACATGCTTGTTACTATGCCACTCCAGGGATTTACACAGGGTGGTCAGCCAATTATGAGTTATAACTATGGTGCCGGAAATGTAGACCGCGTTAAAAAAGCCTTCTTTATGCAGTTCGGTGTATGTGTAGGCTATGCTTCTCTCTTCTGGGGACTTTGTATGTTAGTTCCAAATGTATTTGCTGGTATTTTCACCACAGATGTTGCCTTAGCAGAATATGGCGCATGGGCTATTCGAATTTATATGGCTGGTATCTTCTCTGTAGGTTTCCAGCTTAGTTGTCAGCAGAGTTTCATGGCACTTGGTCAGGCTGCAATCAGTTTAGTAATGGCATTCCTTCGTAAACTCATTTTACTGATTCCACTTATCTTTATCTTACCAAACTTCTTTGCAGATAAAGTATTTGGTGTATTCGTTGCAGAACCAGTTAGTGACATTGTCGCAGCAGCAATAACAACAATTGTGTTCTTTACACAGTTTAAGAAAATTATGGGAAAAATAAATACTACTCAGATTTCAGAATAATGATATCATTTAGATAAAAGAAAAGTAAAAAAGACTTCTCACAACTGTTCATGCTTACATGCATTAAGTTGCGAGAAGTCTTTTTTGTTTAACATTTAGCCGCTAGTTCGACCCGACTGCTTTATCATCTCCAACAATTGATCACGCAAATCCAATATCTGGCCCACATGATAGTTGGTGATAATATCCTCTTCTTCATAACGAACAATTATTCTTCTATCACGGATATCTGCACCATTTTCTTCAAGTCGTCTGCGAACATCTGGATCTAGTCGCCCAGGTGCTTTCATATGATGTAGAACTTCCATCTGTGCTAGGAGTTCACGTGACATACTTTCACACTGCAAAAATATTTCTAATTTCTTATGATCATTTTTGACACTAAAAGGCAGCCATTGCTTCGAATAAATACCAAGCTGACTTGCCATCTCATCAATCGTTTTTCTCATTTTCTCTGTATCTGGATATTTCTTATCTCCATCAAACATATCTTCCAAGAAAACAATAACCTCCTTTTCAAGATACTCAAATGCCTGACGAATTTTCAAACTATTATCATATGGTAAGATAAGCACATTAATAATCATACCAACAGCAAGGCCAATCGCGGTATCCCAAAGTCGTCCAAGCGCATATTCAAATGGGTACACTTCCGCATTCATACAACTCATTACCACCACAAGACAAGGCAGGTTTGGTGAAAAATGCACTCCTAATAGATTATAAACCACGATAATAGATACTACACCAATCCCCACCATAAGAAGTGATGGAATCGGCAAAAATGACACAAGTGCTGCTATAACTGCACCAAGAAGCATTCCCACAATTTGTGTCATACAAGCTTCCACTGACTGCTTAAACGTGTTTTCCATCGCACTCATTGCACCAAGCATTGCAAATACCATTCTAGATGTGGATGAAGAAGTTCCATACATTGAAACAATGATAATCGCGATAATAACTGCGAGTGCTGATTTAAAGGTTCTTCGACCTATGTGAATACGTCGATAATTTAATTTCAAAATATATACTCCTTATATAAAATTATTATTTCTTATCAAAACTAAAGAATATACTATCATATTTTATCTATTTGTAAAGGAAAAAAGTTCATGGCCGAATAATATGCCACGAACTTTTAATATACATCTACATCAATGGCGCAACAATCTTTAAAACAAATGCGCTTACCTTTGAAAATACACTAATATTTTTAATCGTCTCCTGTGAAACAGGCTCACACTTCGCCTGTGTATCCACATAATCTCTATAAATATCAGCAATTGCAGGCACCTTATACAAATACGCAGAACATTCATAATGCCAGTACAAACTACGATAATCCAAGTTCATTGAACCAACAACTGCTCTTTCATTATCAGCAACAAAGACTTTCGCATGTACAAACCCCGGTGTGTACTCAAACACCTTTACTCCAGCCTCAAAAAGCACCTTATAATTTGCTTGTGCCAATACAAAAGCATACCATTTATCAGGAATATGTGGCAGGATAATACGAACATCTACTCCACGTTTTGCAGCAAATGTAATTGCATGCATCATTTCTCCATCTAATATCAAATAAGGCGTCATAATGTACACATAATCTTTTGCCTGATTCAAAATGTCAATATATATATTTTCTCCGACGTTTTCTGCATCTACTGGATTGTCTGCATAAGGAATCACATATCCTAGATTTTCATCTTGCTTGCTATCTAGATCCTCAAGATAATAACTCGTCTTTGTTAAATACTTCTGCAGGTTTGGAAAGTTAATGTCTGCGATTGTTTTTGCATCTGTCGCACTCCACATCTGCATAAACATGAGGGTAAAATCATATACTGCATCACCTTTCAACATAATTCCTACATCTTTCCAGTGGCCAAAAGGACTATCTACATTTATGTACTCATCACAAAGATTTACACCACCTGTAAAAGCTACATTTCCATCAACCACCATGATTTTTCTATGATCTCGATTATTATAATGTGTTGATATAAATGGAATTGGTGGAGCAAACATACGACATTTGATGCCTAACTTCTCAATTCTCTCAGGATATTTATATGGCAATAAATACACCGAACAAGTCCCATCATACAAAAGACGCACATCTACACCTTCTCGTGCTTTTTTTACCAAGATTTTTAAAATTGTATCCCACATTTTTCCATGAGCAATCATAAAATATTCAAGGAAAATGTACTCCTTTGCTGATTCAAGCTGTTTTACCATTTCTTCAAACATCTCTTCACCAATTGGGAAGTACTTCACCTCGTTATTCTGGCTTACCAGACTTCCGCTTGCCTTACGCAGATACTGTGCCATATGATAAGTCTGTGCATCTTTATCTTTCAATTCTTCAATAACGTCCTTTTGCTCTGGAAGATATTTTCTACTCTCAGCTTCCGTAATCGAAATACGCTTTTGTGTAACACGATACCCAAAATCATATTTTACGACAAGGTATACGATGCTTCCAAATATAGGAAAAATGCCTACTAAAAAGCACCATGACAACTTAATAGAAGGATTTTCTTTTGAATTTAATATAATTGTCATCATAACAGCAATAATCAAAAATTCTCCACCTAATAAAATTGGAATATGCTCTGCATAGGTATACATACTTGCAATAATATAAGCGAACTGTAGCACAATAAGAACCATGATTAGCATGGTTCTACTAAAAACAACTTGTAATACACTTCGCTTACCAATTTCCCATATTGATTTGTCTTTTTCCCTTTTTACTATTTGCATGAAAACACCTCAGTAACGATTATACAACTTTATAAAATATTCTATTTCTCTATATACAACACACCTAATGTCCCTGGTCCACAATGGGAAGAAATTACACCTCCAGCTCTTGTAATAATAATCTCTTCAAAATAATTCATATCATTTAGATAACTATATACTTTATTAACAATTTCTTTATTACAACCTGAGTGTGTAATAAATACACGCTCAGCATTCGCTTCTTTTAAGGCGGTTTCCATATCTTTTACATAATCTAGGATTACTTTATCCATTTTACCACGATACTTTTTATCAGCGCTCATAGCACCATCAGCTACTACAATCTTAGGATGTAATTTTAATACCCCTCCTGCTAATGCCGCTACACTGCTGCATCGCCCACCTCTATGCAAATAAGTCAATGTATCTACCACAAAGGAAGCATTTACTTTTTCCTTTAAATCTTCGATAGTCTGAACTATCTCCGTTCTGCTTTTTCCTTCTTTTGCCATATCAGCTGCCTTTAGCACCAAAAGTCCAATACCTGTAGATAGATTTTCGGAATCAATCACAGAAACTGTATCCTCTAATTCCAATTCTTCTACCACCATGCGAAAAACATTTTCTGTTGTAGACATTTTTCCTGATATCGTAAATACAATCATTTCATCATCTGTTCCCACAATCTGCTTTACCACATCTAACGCTTCTTCAAATCCAACAGCAGATGTCTTTGGCGTATCTTCATTCTTATCTACCCATTCATAAATTTCATCTGGTATTATTTCTACACCATCCAGATATTCCTTTTCGCCGAGTAAAATATGTAATGGCACTACTTGAACACCATATTTTTCAACTAATTCCTTTGATAAATCACATGTACTATCTGAAACAATCTTAATCATTCTAATTACCTCCTTGAATCACATTAAGATTATTCCCTTATAAATTATAAAATTCCTAAACCCAAGGAAGAATTATAAAATCTATTCCATGTTTAATCAATTACCAAACTCTTACTTTTGTGTAAAATTTTTATAAAAAATTTTCTACTTTATAACACACAAAAAAATAAGCAAAAGAAAAATCTTTTGCTCATTTTATCATCTTATAAATTAGGAAAATCGCCAAACACCACACTACAATAACAGGAAGTGCATAATACCATTTCTTAGGTTTTCCGTTTTCCCACATGCCCTTTGATGCTTCTCTGCATCGTTCTAAAACATCCTTAGGAATATATTTCAGCGTTAATCGGATAAGTAGTGGTAATATAATCAATTCATCCAAATAGCCAAGTCCAAACATAAAATCTGGCAAAATATCTATCGGAGATAGAGCATATCCTACTGTCACACCAGCTAATACTTTTGCAACAATCGGTGTCTCTTTATCCTTTATCGCTAAGAATAGCGCTGGAATATCCATCGCAATTCTTGTTATTTTTTCTTTCAGCTCAAGTTTTTCCAATTCTTCACGAATCTGAAACTCTTGTCCACGAACTTCTTCTAATGCAGCATTGAATTCAATACCAATAATAATACTAAGTGCCGCAATATAAAGCCAAAGCAATAAAACAACAACTGCTCCAAGTGCTCCATAAGTAAGAGAATAATTCGCCCACTTTTCTACATAAATAGAAAATGCAACACTGGCAATCATCCATACACTAAGTGCTGTCATAACACCCGGTAGCATAGAGCCACGCTTTTTCCAATCATCTAAAGACAAACGATAAATTCCACACAAAATAGAATATAAAAGCACACCAATCAATACAAATCTAAAATACTGCCAGATTGCTGGAACTACTTCTCTCACCCATGCAACATCGTCTGAACTAACACTTAATATAAACGTTAAAATATTCTTTCCAACAACCGTAAGCAAAAGCCCTAGTACAACTGCCACTAAAAGAAGCACGGTAAATACAAGGCGTCGTAGTAAATATTTCTTTTTATCTTCTGGCTGTTCTAAATGATATGCCACTCTAACACTATCCATAATCGCCTTTGCAGCGCGCATTGGAAACCAAATGGAAAAAACAAGTGAAAACCATAACAATTTAAAACTTGAATTATTTGACACATGCTGTAAATATGCTTCTAACAAATTCACAATATCATGTGGCAGAAATGCATCTAGCTGTTCTTTTGTCACTCCAATATTTACATCTATTAATCCCAATAGATTACTAATAAAAATAGCAAGTGGAAAAATCATAAACAAAAAGTAATATGACAACGCAGCTGCATTTTTTCCAATTTCATGCTTAGAATAATTTTTAATTACCAAACGTATTGTTGATGCCAATACGCCCTTCTTATTCTCCATAATCTTTCCTTTTATCTAGAATAAAACTCCTACTGTTTTCCTGTGGAACCAAATCCACCACGGCTGTCATTACCAAGGTGTTCTACTTCTTCAAATACAATCTTTGGCTGGTTTTCTACAATACGAAACTGTGCAATACGGTCATTTACATGAATGACTGTATCTCGAGTTGCATATACTGGCATACGCCACATATCTTCATCCCCACAGTAAGAGCAATCTACAATACCGATACTGTTAGTCTGAATAAGTCCCCAAGTCTTAAAAGTAGAACTACGTGGAGCAAGATGTCCTTCATACCCCTGTGGAAGTTCCATAGCAACACCAAGTGGAATAAGCTTGAAATCTCCAGCTTTTAATTCTACTTCTTCTGAAGCACGAAGATCAATCCAGTCAGATTTACCATCAATATAATCCAATTTTTCAATTTTATCAGTAAAATACTTAATACGAATTTTTTCCATGATATTTCTCATCCTTTTATCTTAACGAAATTATGCAATATAATTATTTCCAATCTAACGTATTATTTTCCACACGTTTTTCGCGTATCATCAAATCATACACTGCTTCTTTTGCAGATTTATTTTCGAAAAGCACCTTATTTACTTCTTCAATGATAGGCATTGTGACATAATATTTCTTACCAAGCGCAAGCGCTGCTTTTGCAGAATATACACCTTCCACAACCATCTTAACTTCTTTGGTTGCTTCATCCATTGTCATACCCTGGCCCATAAGTTCACCCGCTTTACGGTTACGGCTGTGCTTACTCTGACAAGTTACAATAAGGTCACCAACACCTGTTAGACCATTGATTGTCTCTGTCTTTGCTCCCATTGCTATTGCAAGACGACTTACCTCAGAAATACCACGTACGATAAGTGCTGCTTTTGTATTGTCTCCAAATCCAAGGCCATCGCACATACCTGCAGCAAGAGCAATAACGTTCTTTAAAGAACCGCCAAGTTCCATACCGAGCATATCTGGGCTTGTGTATACACGGAAGGTCTCGTTCATAAAGGTATCCTGAATAAATTCCGCACTCTTTTGAGTATGAGCTCCAGCAACTACTGTAGTTGGAAGTCCTAGACCTACTTCTTCTGCGTGAGAAGGTCCACAAAGGACACATACATCCGCCTGTGGGATTTCTTCCTCTACAATATCTGTAATAGTTTTAAAAGTATCATCTTCAATACCTTTACCCACGCATGCAATAATCTGTCCTTCTTCAACAAAAGCTTTCATATTTTTTGCAGTACTTCTAGTAAAAATAGAAGGCACTGCCAAGACAAGCATATCCATGCCTTTAATTGCAGTTTCCATATCTGTTGTAAACTTCATAGAATCTGCTAATTTTACTCCAGGAAGTTTGTCGAGATGTTCTCTATGCTCATTTAACATCTTAATTTCATCTTCCATAATAGACCAAATAGTTACTTCATGTTCATTTCTGGCAAGGTTCACAGCAAGTGCTGTTCCCCAGCTACCAGCCCCGATAATTCCTATTTTTCGCATTCTTCTTTTATCTCCGCTTTCTGTCCTAATTTGTTTTCAGTTCCCTTAAACAAACGCACAAGATTTTCTCTGTGCTGAAAAATAGCTAAAACTCCCAAAAAAAGCACCAGTATATCAAACTCATATATAGATGCTTCTGGAACTCCCAGAATACCATAAAAATTGAATACAAAAATCTGCACCACTAAAAGAATTGACATCATAATTGAGCCCAGTGATACATATTTACTAAGTGCAATACAAAGTACAAATACCACAAAACACACTGGTACTGCACCTGGGAAAAGGGCAAATGTAAGACCTGCTGTACATGCAATTCCTTTTCCACCTTTAAACTTAAAATAAAATGGGAAATTATGTCCAAGTACTGCTCCTAAACCTGCATAAAGCTCAAGCAGTGTCATGTCAAATCCCGTTTTGTGAAACAATAACTTTGCTATAATAATTGCAAGAATTGTTTTCGCACAGTCTCCGGCAAATGTAATTGCCGCAGCTCCCCATCCTAAAGTACGAAGAGTATTGGTTGCACCGGTATTTCCACTACCATGTTTTCGAATATCAATACCACGTGATTTTCCAACCATGTATCCAGTTGGAAAACATCCACAAAAATAACCAATTACCAGTGCCATCAAACGAGTTATAATCATTATTTATCTTCCTTTCGTTCACGGGTGATGAATTTAAGAGCTGTTCCCTTAAATCCAAAGGTATCACGGATGCGGTTTTCTAAGTATCTCGTATATGAGAAATGCATCAGATTTTTATCATTTACAAACACAACAAATGTTGGTGGTTTTACAGATACCTGTGTCGTGTAGTAAATCTTTAATCTCTTACCTTTATCTGTAGGTGGCTGCTGCATTGCAACTGCTTCTGCTACGATTTCATTTAATACACCAGTTGCCACACGCATGCTGTTATTCTCAATAACCACATCGATTGTTTCAAAAATCTTATGAAGTCTCTGACCTGATTTTGCAGAAATAAATAGTATTTCTGCATAAGGCATGAAACTAAGCACATCACGAATATCCTGCGTATGTTCTTTTACTGTATTATTGTCTTTTTCAATGGCATCCCATTTATTTACCGCAATGATGATACCTTTTCCTCTGTCATGAGCAATACCTGCAATTTTTGCATCCTGTTCGGTTACACCCTCTGTCGCATCAATCATAATAATTGCCACATCACAGCGTTCTACTGCAGCTACAGCACGAATGATACTAAAACGTTCGATTTCCTCTGTAATCTTGCTCTTACGACGAATACCTGCTGTATCAATGAAAACATATTCTTTTCCATTGTATTTGATTTCTGTGTCAATCGCGTCACGAGTTGTCCCTGCAATGTTGGATACAATAACACGATCTTCCTGTGCAAGCTTATTAATAAGTGAAGACTTACCTACGTTTGGCTTACCAATAATGGCAATACGTGGGCGTTCGTCTTCCACTTCATTTTTTGCAGATTCAGGGAAGTATTTTACAACTTCATCAAGCATATCACCAAGACCTGTCTTTTCTGTTGCAGAAATTGGGAATGGATCGCCGATACCTAAATTGTAAAATTCATATACATCCGCCTGAAATTTCTCATAGCTGTCTACTTTATTTACAACGAGTACAACTGGCTTATGTGAACGACGAAGCATATCAGCAACTTTGCTATCTGCATCCTGAAGCCCTTGTCTTACGTCTACAACAAACATGATAACATCAGCTGTATCAATTGCAATCTGCGCCTGCTCGCGCATCTGTGAAAGGATAATATCACCACTGTCTGGTTCGATACCACCTGTATCAATCATTGTAAAGTTATAATCTAACCATGATACATCCGCATAAATACGGTCTCTTGTAACACCTGGTGTATCTTTTACAATAGAGATACGCTCTCCTGCAAGGGTGTTAAAAAGAGTAGATTTGCCAACATTTGGACGGCCTACTACAGCCACGATTGGTTTACTCATGATTTACCTCATCTTTCTATACTTTTATCTTTTAGATTCTTCTATATTCAAACAATTACTCTTCTTCGACTTCATAGCCGAACATCGCTTCTAATAAAGCGAAACCACTTGATTTTACAATAAGAACTGGCACTTGTAAAGTATTTTCCACATCTTCTACTGTCACGTCATCTAGGAAAACTCTCTCTCCCATACGAAGCATATTGCATGGGATTGCAAGTATATGTCCAAGTTCTCTCTCTTTGGTCTGTGCCAGTAAATCCTGACCTGTAATAAGCCCAGATACTGTAATCTTCTCACCAAAGAAATCATTTCTAATATCGACTACATCTACTTCATAGCCTGAGAATTCTTTCATAAATGCATCTGCCAACTCACGAAGGAATGGTGCTGCAAGACGACCTGTTACTAAGGAAACCTTATGATGTCCACCATACTCTTCATTTAAAACAGTCATCATATCTTCTTTATGATCAGGATCTTTTGCATTTTCTAACGCCTCAGTAAACTCATTCATAAGGAGTCGCATCATACCAACACCATTTTCCAATTGAAGATATCCATCATAAGAATTCTCTTCTGGAAGTGGACGTTCAGCAAGCATATACCACTCGTCACTCGCATGTATAAAGTGCATGTCATGCTCTTTCATACAAATATCTTGCCACTTTTCAATCGTTTCAATTACTTGAATTGCATCTTCTTTTGTAAATGGTTCCAACGGATACAATCCTTCTCTATACTTACTAAGACCAACAGGTACTACCGATACACTTTCCATATAAGGAAGATACTTTGACAAATCACGAATCGAACGCTCTAATTCTTCCCCGTCATTTACACCTTTACAAAGTACAATCTGTCCATTCATCTGAATACCAGCTTCGTAAAGTCTGTCAATCTTCTTAAGCACGTCTCCTGCAAAGCGATTGTGAAGCATCATACAACGCAGTTCTGGATTGGTCGTCTGTACCGAAATATTAATTGGTGCAAGATGATACTGAATGATACGCTCCAAATCCTTGTCTTTCATATTGGTAAGGGTAATATAATTTCCTTGCAAAAATGACAATCTGCTATCATCATCTTTAAAATACAGAGTCTCTCTCATACCTGGAGGCATCTGATCAATGAAGCAGAAAATACATTTGTTTGTACAGGATTTGTAATCGTCCATCAAACCATTTTCAAACTCGATACCCAAATCTTCGTTATATTCTTTTTCAATTTCAAGCTCCCATTCCTCGCCATCAGCCTTACGAATAAGGACTTCTAAGTATTCGTCGTTTACCATATAGTGATAATCGAATACGTCCTCTATCTCATTGCCATTGATGGATACAAGTACATCGCCTGCTTCGATTTCTAGTTCTTCGGCGATGCTGCCTGGGGTTATTCTATCTATGATGTGTTCTTTTGCCATAATTCACCTACTATAAAAATACTTACTATTTTTAATATACTATATTTTTGCCTATGAAACAACAAAAAAGAACTGTAGATGATGGATGTGTAAAATAGTGAGTACAAATTTGTTCTACAAATTGGGATTTGTGCGTTAGCAATGAGCAGGATGCAGATGAGCCGAAATGCCTGCTGGGTGCTTGCACACAAGCAGACATTTTCGAGCGAAGATGTGTGCGGCGACTGCCGCATCACCGAGTAAGCTC
>JAFQWG010000011.1 GCA_017407605.1 Agathobacter sp.
GGATTGTAGCTTAAGTTTCCTGCTATTAATGCTTCTACTGCTGCATCTGCATCACCGCTTACACCACCAAACAATTGGATACCTGCCTGAGCTAATGCCATCTGCGCACCTCCTCCGATACCACCACAGATAAGCACATCTACCTGCTGTCCATAAAGGATGCCTGCAAGTGCTCCATGTCCATTACCATTCGTGTCCATAACTTCGGATGATACAATTTTACCATCTTCTACATTATAAATCTTGAACTGTTCTGTGTGTCCAAAATGCTGAAAAATCTGTCCATTTTCGTATGTTACTGCAATTTTCATTTTAAATTTCTCCTTTCAAAAAATGCCACTTATACTACCTTAGCACTTTTCGAAAAAAAGTCAAATTGTACAAAACAAATTTCTACGTATTGCTTTTTCCCTTTTTGGATTTACAATGAATATATTGATAATAAATTCTACTGAGGAACACTTATGAACAAAAAATATACCGCAACCTTATTTGCGATTTTGGCTGCAGCACTATATGCCATCAATATTCCGTTATCCAAAATACTATTGCATCAAGTTTCACCAACGATGATGGCAGCCTTTTTATATCTCGGTGCGGGACTTGGGCTTTTTATCTACCGACTATTTACACCTAAAAAAGAAACTAGTGAACCCTTAACCAAAGAAGACCTTCCTTACACCATCGGAATGATTGTGTTAGACATCGCTGCCCCAATTTTACTTATGTTGGGATTACAGCAGACGAACTCTGCGAATGCATCCTTACTTAATAATTTTGAAATTGTAGCAACTTCGCTAATTGCATTTTTTATTTTTAAAGAAGCAATTTCCAAAAAACTAGGCTTAGCCATCGTCCTCGTTACGATTGCAAGTATCGCTTTAAGTTTTGAAGGAAAAGGAAGTTTTGATTTTAATACTGGCTCTCTTTTTGTACTTGGCGCAGCTTCCTGCTGGGGACTTGAAAACAACTGTACACGAATGCTTAGTTCGAAAAGTTCTGTACAGATTACAACGATTAAAGGTATCTTTTCTGGATTAGGAAGTCTGATTGTTGCACTCGTGATTGGTGAATCCTTCCCTGCCTTAGTTTCTACACTTGCCGTATTGGTTTTAGGCTTTATATCCTATGGACTTAGCATCAACTTTTATATTAAAGCACAAAAAAATTTAGGTGCTGCAAAAACGAGTGCTTACTATGCTATCGCACCATTCCTTGGCGCAGGATTTGGTATGCTGCTTCTACACGAAAGACCAGGCATGCAATTCTATGTAGGACTTGTGATTATGATTGTAGCAACTGTGCTGATGATTGAAGACTAAACTAAACCAAAATGCCACCCTTTCAAAAGGGTGGCATCTTCTTATGCTTTTCCTATTTTTATAATTAAATTCAACACATTTCTTGCAGTTCTCTGCAATTCTCCACGTGTAATTCCATCGGTTGCATCAATAGTCTTTAATAATGTACCATCGGAATGATACTTCTTATGTAAATGTCCCATATTTCCAGGCATAAGCACATCGACCTGAGCTCTCACACGATATGCATTATCTTTTAATTTCGTAAACTCTGGGCTAATACTCTTTTGCATCCACCAGTCTGTGATGACTACGCCCTCGTAGCCCCACTCCTTTCGAAGAATCGTTGTAGCCAAATCATAATTATAATGTGACCATACACCATTAATTTTATTATAAGAAGTCATAAGTGTGTTTGGCTTACTTTCCTTGATACAAATCTCAAAGCCACGTAAATAAATTTCTCTTAATGCTCTCTCCGATAATCTGGAATCATTGGTATTTCGCTTGGTTTCCTGATTGTTACATGCAAAATGCTTTGGACAACAAGAACCACCCTGACTTTGTACGCCACGTACCACGGCGGCTGCCATTTTTCCGGTAAGAAGTGGGTCTTCTGAGAAATATTCAAAGTTACGTCCACACAACGGATTTCTATGAATATTCATACCAGGAGACAGTAGCACATCTAAGTCATGCTTTTGCATTTCTTTTCCGACCTGTACAAATAAACTTTCTACTAGAACATCATCCCATGTACAAGCCAAACCGGTTCCACATGGGAGTAATGCAGTAAATTTTTTTAAACGAAGTCCTGCTGGACCATCTGCTGTAATAATTGGTGGAACCCCTTTTTCACGAAGAGAAGGAAGTACTCCACCAAAAGCGCCTGCATTTCCAACCACACCTAGGCTACTTCCCATAGCACCTTCGCCCCTCGTTAATGCTTCTAACTCTTCATCATTTAACTGTGCGATAAATGTTTCTAAAGATATGTTCTCCTGTACAACATCAGATAATCGATATCCCTTATCTCCTGTAAATGAAATTTCTTCTGGTAATCTCTCTAAAATTCTCTGTCGTAAATCTACTGATTTATTGCAAGCACTCTCACATCGCTCTACACACTTTGTTTCTTCGAGAGAAAAGCTTCCAGCAAGCTGTTCTTCTACATAAAAAAGATACTCACCCTCTTCCAACACAAAAGCATTTGGATAACGTGTCTTTCCCGCATCATCATACGATGCAAAGCATTTTTCATTAAACACAAGAGATACCTGATCTATTTCTCCAACTTTTATCTCTTTCGTTTTTGCAAAAGCAACTAAGGTCTTTAAAGGCTTTCCTAAAGTGCCCTGTGGAGCCTCGCACCATGCCATTACGATTTCACGTCCTGTACAAGTGCCTATGTTTTCTACTTCTACTGAAATCTCATATCTTCCATTTTCACTAGTGAAAGAAACTGGGTTAACCAAAAAGTTTGTATAAGAAAGCCCATATCCAAATGGATAAAGCACCTTTTCTTTGGCGCAGGTTTCAAAATGACGATATCCAACATAAATACCTTCTTTATACTCATTGTATTCTTTTCCACCAAAGTACGCACTACTTGGATAATCTTCATAATTTCTCGCAATAGTATCTGCCAGCTTTCCACATGGGTTTACTGCCCCCGTCAAAACATCAGCTATGGCATTGCCACTTTCCATTCCGCCTTGCCATACGTATAAAAGGGAAGATATCTTATCTCCATAGCTTTCTGTCCAAGACATATCTATGATATTTCCTGCATTCAGCAATACGACTGTATGTGAAAAAGCAGATGTAACTTTGTCTAACATATCAATTTCCTGCTCTGTCAAATAGTAACTGCCTGGAGTCAAGGTATTTTCTCTATCCTCACCTGCTGCACGTCCAATCACTACTACCGCAGTATCGCAACGTTTCACAACTTCAGAAACCAGCTTTTCTTCCAATGGCATTTCAGGATGGCTCATAGGCCAATGCCCCCACCAACCATGATACGCTTTGTTGTCTTCATTATTGCACCAGTTATCGTAAACTTTTGCTAACTCCTTGTCGAATTCCACACCTGCATTTGCAAGACCTTCCATGAGATTCACACGATATGGTGGATGTACATCTCCTCCACTTCCATAGCCTACATAAAACCAGTCCAACTGACAACGCCCAAACACTGCAACTTGCTCCTTCTTTTGTAAAGGAAGTGTACCATCATTTTTCAAAAGCACACAGCTTTCTGCTGCACAACGTCTCGCAAAAAAGGCCATTTCTGGTGTAATGGTATCATTCCCAGAAGCCATATTTTCTTCCTGCATAAGCCCATTTCCCATGCCCCAGTCCACTACTCGCTGAGCCAGCATGCCCATTTTTTGTTTTATTTTATTCATCTATCTCTACCTCTTTCTTTAGATGATTTCCATTTTTCCTACTTTTGTGTTAAAAGAAATAATTCCCAGCTTCACAAATAGTTTCTCGTCCGTCTGGCAATACAACTCGTGCTTTCGTATTCGTCGGAATCTCTACCTCAAACTGATAAGTACCATTTTCCTGACGTTTCCAGCCACTTACTACCTTACCATACACACTATTATACTCAGCCTTTGCATGTGTAAAGCTTCCTCCTGGTTTTGGCTCAATGGCAAACTCATTTTTACCTGCCACATGAATGCCACACATGGATTCAAATAACCACTGACAAACAGCACCTTTGGAATAATGATTTAAAGATCCAATACCACCAGACTTACTGTTCGGTCCTTCCCATGCTTCCCAAATAGTGGTCGCACCTGCTTTTGGCATCGAAAGCCATCCTGGAATCTCTTCATTTTCCAAAAGACGATACGCTGCTTCTATATCAATATCTGCCAATACATTTAAAATGAGTGGTGTAGATAAAAATCCAGTTCCTAGTCTCCATCCATAGTTTTCCATGGCCTGAATCAAACGTTTTCTAGCAAAAATAATCTGCTCTTCACTCAGCAATCCAAATGCCAAAGGACGTACCAGTTGTGCCTGTCTATCCGTATCCAAACTATATTCGTCAGTCTGTACCAATACCTGATATGCTTTGATACAACCATCTTTGTACTCTCTATAATTATCCAAATCTTCTGTACAACCAAGCTCTATGGCAATCTCTTCCATCAAACTCATAACATACGCTGTATATGCTGTAGAAACTTCTGGGTGTGGTGCCGCAAAGTCATACCACTGAAACTGACATACTTCTGCTGGCTCAGCCCATTCGCCGTATGACTGACCACGATTTACTACATAATGTTTTGCTTCACCTTTTACATTCAATGGTTTTGCAAAAGGCCCACCCCATTTTCCACATCGACTTTGCATGAAGTGGGCATATGCCTTCATTCTGTCATAATATTCTTCTAAAATTTCTCGATCCCCAAATAGTTTCCAGAACTGGTATGGCATGATGACACCAAAATCTGCCCAGCCTACACTACCGTTCATAACCCACATGTAAAAGTCTACACCACCAGCTGGAGCAATTTGTGGCAAACGACCACTCTTTAACTGCCAATCATACACATCTCTTAGATACTTCTTTGAAAAGCTTGCATAATCTACCAAATACGATGCCGTTTGGAAAAATATCTGTGCATCGCCTGTCCATCCGTGTCGCTCTCTTGTCGGACAATCTGTTGGAATATCTGCACTATTGCTCTTGGTAGACCAAAGGGTCGCATCTACCAGTTTGTTCAAAAGTGGATTGGAACTATGAAATACACCAGTCTGTTCAAATGAAGAGTACACTGCAATTCCATCGAAATTCTCTGCTTTAATTTCTATATCAGTATCTACTTCCACATATTGAAAACCAAAGATGGCAAACTTCGTCTTATAAGTATTTCTTCCATCCTTACAAGTATAAATCACCTGCTGTAAAGGTGTTGTTTTATGTTTACTGGAACACTGAATATTTTTCTGTGTGAGTTCTCCCTGTTCGTCCAATAATTCACCAAATCGAAGGACTATTTTATCACCTGCTTTTGCCTCTAAATCGAAGGATAGATAACCTGCAAAATTCTGTCTGAAATCCAGTATCCTCTTTCCAGATGGTGCCGCTTTTATAATTGCAGAAAAATGTTCACACTCTTTCATTGGAACATTATTCGAAGCAGTTGGCGTTACATCATGAAATGCAAGTTTCGCTTTGCTACTATAGCTTGGTACTTTCGATGCGTCAACAATTTCACCATCCTTGTTGTCAGCAAAACAAATTGGTCCATCATTTGACCAGTCCCATAACTCATCGGAGCAAATCATTTCTTTGCTACCATCTTCGTATGTAATCTCAAGTTGTCCTAAGAATTTCGTCTCGATTCCATACTGATTCGTAAGTCCCCAGGCGCCTGTACTACCACGATACCAGCCATCTGCCAGCATAA
>JAFQWG010000012.1 GCA_017407605.1 Agathobacter sp.
AAAAGGCGTTCATTTCGGAATCGCAGTTAGTCACTCTCATAGAAGATCTAATAAAATTTGGAAATCAAACATCAAACGTGTTAGTTGTAAAGTAAACGGAGTACCACAGAAATTATATGTTTGTGCTTCCTGCTTAAGATCTGGCCGTGTAGAACGTGCTTAATTAAATGAGAATTAAGACCTGTCGTTGACAGGTCTTTTTTTATGCATTAAAACACCCCGCCATTTGGCGGGGATATAATTAAATCTCATCTTCTTCTAAAACAACGTCTCTCTTCTTTGCTGGTGCAAAACGATCAAGTAAATCTGGAACCATATCAAGTACTTTTGTAATTGCATCCTGATTCTTAACATTTACAAGTCTTGTTGAGCCATTTGAAATAATAAGCACAGCACTTGGAATAATTTTACCACCCATACCCCCAGCTCCGTTATTCTTATTGTTTTCTACAACTGCTCCTGCAGCTACACCAAATGACACTTCTGCTAATGGTACGATAATTGTATCACCGATTGTAGTAGGTTCTCCAACTACTGTCTTTGTAGAAACAAAGCTTTCCATACCTTTAAATAATGAGTCTACTGTTGTGTTTAATTTATCCATTTATTTAACCTCCGATTTTTCGTCTTTTTTCATCCATTTCAAAAACTTATTAATAATAGTATACAATCTTCTGCAATTCTTATCAAATAAAATTCGAAGAATTATGCCAACGATTTGATAGCCATATACTCTTCCTTTTCCCATAAAGGAACCTTTAAAATATGCATCGTCCGCTTCAAAATCTGGGAGAAGTTTCCAATTCTTATGATAAAAGGCTGGAAAACAAGCAAGTACACCAAACAACTGACCTGTTGTATCCGGCGAACCAGTTGAATAGACTGCATCTATCTTGGACTTCTTAGGAAGAAGTATCTTAATCAGATAAATTATCTCATTTTTAATATGAGTAACTGCTTCCTGGTTCTTTTCGTCTGATAATATCTTCTTGATTTTACCATATACTTCTCTTATACGTTCTATGATACCCTTAATCTTAGAAATGATACTTTCGACTTTTTCGTCTGAAACTGTTTCTTCACTAGTGATATCCGATGTTTTTTCAAGCCCATCTTCTGTTTGTGTTTTTAAAATTTCATCATTTTCTTCTATCGTATCATTTGTTTCGATATCTTCCTGTGATTCTGACGCTTTACCTCGAAGTTCCTCCGTAGTCTCCGTTCCAATAATCTTCTCAGCATTTGCTTCTTTAACTGGTTCTGCCATCTCAACCACAGTATCGTCTATATCTTCCACAAAGTCACCTGCTACATTCTCTGTGTAATCTTCGGTGTCCGCCTTCTTTTTGGACAAGTCTACAGAAAAGGTCTTTTTCTTCCAGAGAATCCAAAATTCACCATAAATAAGATCATCTCCATAAGAAACCTTTAAGCCAAACAGATGCAATAGCCAGTGTATTTTTCCCTTCGCCCATTTTTCTTCTAACCATTCGCCCTCAATCAAATATCGAACTGGACAAAACAGAATCACGAGCAATGCCAACACAACAAGCATAATTGCTATAAGAAAAATCCAGCCAATCACTTGTAAAATAGAAAGAACTATACTCATACTTGTTCCTCCCATCTTTGATTGAGAAATACACGCACATCAGCACTGCCGGTTTCTCTTAATGATTCTTCTACAATGGATTGCACTACCACAATAGCCTCTTTCTTACCCTTTGCGAGACCAACAACACGAATATCCATATTGGGATATCCTTTCTGCAACACTTCTCTCTGTGGCACAATCTCAAGCATATTATCCGGATTATTCGCCATCGTAATCAAATACAAATCCAAAACCGGCTTATCACTATTCAATTTTTTCATTATCGCTTCATACTTAGAAGAAACCATATCTCCCATGTATAAATCATGAAAAAATTTCATTAAACAATCTCCTTATTATAAAATAAGCCACTACAAAGTGGCTTATTCTCTAGTAATATTTGTGAGTTCCCCAAAGGTTACTCCTCTTCAAATCCAGGTACTCATTATAAGCTTTCTCCAGGATTTGTTTCTCATTGGAAAATTTTAGCAAATGATATGCTTCATGATATTTATAGAAACCAGAGTCTACGAAAAACTCTTCTCTCTGTGGTTTGCTATAATAACTTTCGCCCATCATTAAATACCAATGAACCTCTTTTTCGACGGTATCTTCTGGTACTGTAAAGGTATACTGGCTTTTTCCTATGTATTGGATAATTGTTGCATCTGCGCCCGTCTCTTCTTTTACCTCACGGATAGCAGTATCCTTATAGTCTTCCCCTGGCTCTACTGTGCCCTTTGGAAGTACCCAACCTTCGTATTTGTTCTTATAGTTTTTATATAAGAGCAAAATCTTACCACGATAAATTACTACACCGCCACAACTCGTTGCCTCGATCATTGCAATACCTCCTACGTGTTGGTGTCTCAAAAACTATACACAGTATACCCCTTTTTTTCTATATATGCAAGATAAGTAATTACTCAAAATACAAATCAAAGATTTTTTTTGCAATTGGTACGGCATAAGCACTGCCATTTCCGGAATCTTCTACAACAACAGCAATTGCAATCTCTTTTCCAAGCGATTGCGCATATCCAACAAACCACGCATTCGTCTTGTGCAAATTACTGGTAGTCTGCGCTGTACCAGTCTTTCCATAAGCTTCATACACATCAGAAGCAAGTAAAGACGCTGTACCATCCTCTGTCGTACGTTCCATGCATTGTCTTAGAATATCTACCTGAGTCTCTGTAAAAAGTGTCTTATATTCCTGAGGTGTCGTTTCAGAAACCAAATCGCCTTTATAGGTTTCTACCGACTCAATAAAGTATGGTTTCATCGCAAGTCCGTCATTTGCAACAGCACTTGCAAGCATCACCATATGAAGCGGTGACACAAGTGTTTTACCCTGACCAATAGCTGTTTCTATCTTTAAGGCATCACTGTCTTCTTCTGAAATCGCAAAACTGCTTGGGCTAGATTCAAAGGCCACTGGCAGTTCCTGATTAAACAGCACATAATCACAAAGTTGCTGAAATACTTCTTCGTCCATGTGTAACATCATGTTTGCATAGGATGTATTACATGATTCTGAAAAAGATGTTTCTAGATTTACCTTTCCATGCACTTCATCTGCCGCACAATGGATTGTTTTCTCTCCTACACGGATTTCTCCTGTACATTCATACTTATAGTCAAGATACGTTTCAGGATTACTTTCTACATAGGCTAAAGTTGTCAGCATTTTAAATACAGAACCTGGTGCATACTGTCCTTGTGTGGCACGATTAAATAGTCCGGTATCTTCTTGCAGACTCTCCCAGTCTTCCTGAATTGTATTTGGGTCATATCCTGGATTTGAAACCATGGCAAACACCTTGCCCGTAGATGGTTCCATAACAATCACAGCCCCTTTATATTCTCCTAATGCTTCGTAAGCGGCTTCCTGCAAATCAAAACGCACTGTAGTAATAGCATTATCACCCATTTTCTTTTCTTCTGTCAGTTCACAAAGAAACTGCTCTAGGAAAAATGCATGAGAACGCAACATCGTAAAGTTTGCCTGACGTTCCAAACCAGTTTTTACCTTTTGCGAATATCCGGTTACATGTGAAAACATCTCACCATATGGATAAAAACGCACTTCACTACCATCTTCTTCTATATTGGTTTCGGAAATGATGTATCCATCTGAAGTAATGATTGAACCTTTTACAACTTTTTCTTCGAACAAATCTGCACGTTTGTTGTACTCATTATTGATAAAACCATCTGCATCAAGAGCTACAAATTTCACGAAGTATGCTGTCATGGCAAGGAATAAGACTACAAACAAGCCATTTACCAGACTCACTTCACCACTATTATCAATTTGTGGTAATTCTTCTTCTTTCTTATTCTTTGATTTTCTTTTCTTCTTGCTATTCTCTTCTATTTCGGTATCATCTTCTTCTGCGTCAATCTGCTTCTTTTCTTCATCTAAGACGTTTCGAATATAGAGCCCCTGCACAATCCCAAACATAATCAGAGTTGATAAAAGCGAACTACCACCATAACTTACAAGCGGTAATGTTACACCTGTAGAAGGAATGAATTTTATTGCTCCGCCGATTGTAAGTACTACCTGTGTCGCATAAAGCGTTGCTAGTCCAAGTGCTACATATTTATAGAACATATCTGTCATCTGCAATGCTACCCTGACAATCATCACAAAGCAATTAAGACATAGTATAATCATACAAATCGCGGCTATGGCTCCAAATTCCTCGGATAGAGCAGAAAAAATAAAATCTTTGTCTACTACTGGAATCTTATTTGGCAACCCCTCACCAATTCCAAGCCCAAACCAGCCACCTGTACCAATTGCAAAGAGCGACTGACAAATCTGATATCCCTGATTATCAATATCTGCAGTCGGATTTAACCACACTGACACACGTGTCTGCACATGAGAAAAGACATAATACCCAACTACAAATGCCATACAAATACCAGCTCCACCTGCAGCTAAATACAGCTTTCGGCCAGAAGCCACATAGATTATAACCAGATATGCCATAAAGTATAATAATGCACCCCCTAAATCCTTGGATGCAACTAATAAAAGCACAAAAACAGCCGCAAGTATACTTGTTAAAAAAGCACGCTTTGGCGTAGCATTTTTATACAACATTCCCGCCAAGAAAAAGACATAAATGATTTTTACAAATTCGGATGGCTGAAATGAAATTCCGTAAATAGATATCGTAAGCTTTGCTCCATAGCTTGTGGCCGCCATAACCAGCACATATCCTAGCAATGCTACCCCTGCTAAGAAATAGATAGCCGAAAAACGACGAAACAACGAGCCTCTTTGTAAAAACAATGGAATAATCAGCATAAATACCGAGCCAATTGCCAAAAGCACAAACTGACGAAAAGCTTTTTCAAAGGATAATCGTGTCAATACAACCATACCAATTGCCAACAGTAAAAACATATTGTTTAAAAGCTGTATCGAACACCTTTTATATAATATATGATAAAATCCAAATACAAAAGCGAACAAAGCTACCTGCATCAAATAAAATCCAGCAAGTTCAATGCTTGGATTCTTTAAAATAAGGCACAAAAAACCAATCCCATGAATTCCAAATATCAGGAATTTCTGAGATACATAGATTTTCTTTTGTTTTTCAGGCCGTTCTTCTAATCGAAAAACATAGAAAGTACTAAAGGAATACATCAAAATCATCAAAAGTAAGATGTATTTTAGCACCTGAATCAAAATACTTGCCATGTATTATTCTACTCCTCTTTTATAATGACCATTGGTATAATCAATGTTACAACCATTGCCTGTTTCAAACAAACTTAATACATTTTCTACATCTTTTGCAGATTCAACAGTAAAGTCCATACGAAAATGCTCTACACCATAGTCTTTCAAACGATTCTTTTCCTCAAACAAAAGCACTGGAACAGAATTGTAAATCACATTATAACAATCATTACAATAATTTTTTACTGGAAACAAGACATTGTAACGATCTTTCAAATAAGTTATCTGTGATTTTTTGTCACAGTTTTCAGTATTCTTATGCACACAGCCCGCAGATGTCATAAGAGGATAATATCCATAAAGCAGCATCTCACTGCTCTTATTATCTCTACGTCTAATTTCTTTTTGATTAAGCTCTAAAGGAACTGTATCTCGAATCACATTGAAATCTCTAAAAGCTTGTTTTGCATAATCATTGTAGGTATATAAATTATGATCAATTACTATTTCACTCTCTGGGAAATGCTCATTTACAAACTGCAATTCTTCATAATTTCGTACTACAAATCCATTTAAATCCATTTCTACCAAGACAGAAATAATGCTATGATAAAACTTTGCTGTATTGGCACGGAAAATAACTGGAAGTCTTAAATATACTTCTTTTCCAGAATTTAAAACACGTGTAATATCCTGTTTTAGAGACTCAACAAAAGTATTTCTTTCATACATCTGTACATCGATATACAGCGTTGTGATATTATTATGCTTTAATAGTACATCAAACTGCTCTTTTGTCTCGCAGGAAGCAATTACTTTCTTTCCTTGCTCAACACTATGGCTTATATCCTCTATTGTTATGTCATCCGATTTCTTATTCACTGATACAACAGTATCACCAGCATGTCCCTCTGTATCTTCACGTCGGAAAGATGTAAGTAATGCTTCTTCTAACTTACCAAGCGCTTCACGACGAAGCTGATTTAACACGCCGTTTGGTACAAAGATATCATTATCCATATGAATTTCTAGATTTTCAAAATAGAAAGCTGCCTCACCGGTCTTATTCATACGTTCTCTTACATCCGAAACCTCAAGTGGCTTATTTTTTGCTTCCTGGGCCTCTCCAAGTGACACATAAGCATTGTGTTCTCCACTATTTACATAGAATTCCAAAGCCTGTCCTTTATTGATAATCAGTGTACCATTTGCTGGAATCTGGCTTTTTACTCCAACATACTTTTTCTCAATCTGCTGATGTAATGCATCGTTTGACTTTTCATAAGATGGCTTTTCAAAAGTTACCATACTTTTATCGTTTCGTTTTAAAAAGTATTCTGTGGTAAAACCACAACGGTTACCAAGTTCATACAAATGCTGCATATCTTCTTTTGATACCTTTTTTTCCAAATCAATATACTTACGATAAAAAGATACAACACCTGCCGCATAAGAAGCCTGTTTCATACGTCCTTCAATTTTTAATGAATAAACACCTGCTTCACGAAGTTTTTGTAAGTATTCAATACCACACAAATCTTTTAAACTTAATACATAAGAATCTTTTTTATATTCTTTCTTTTTATCATCTAACACGCTATACGCAAGTCTGCATGGCTGGGCACAGCGACCACGGTTTCCACTTCTACCGCCAAGCATACTACTAAAAAGACATTGTCCCGAATAAGAATAACAAAGTGCTCCATGAACAAAAGCTTCTAACTCTACATCAGCCTCTTCTTTAATCTGTTTCATCTCTGCAATCGATAACTCTCTTGCCAATACAACACGTTCTGCACCAAGATTTTTTAATAACTTTGCCCCTTCCACGCCTGTGATTGTCATCTGTGTACTTGTGTGAATTGGTAAATCTGGAAAATACTCTTTTATAAATGCGATTGCGCCGAAATCCTGAACAATTACTGCATCCAGTCCCCTTTTATAATATGGCAAAAGATAATCATATAAAGTATTGTTGATTTCATTATTTTTAAACAGTGTATTTACGGTTAAAAACAACTTTTTTCCACGTAAATGCACATAATCTATCGCTTCAAGCAGTTCTTCTTCTGAAAAATTGTTGGCATATGCACGCGCACCAAACATGCTGCCACCCACATATACTGCATCAGCGCCAGCTTCAATTACCGCTTTTAAAATTTCAAATGAACCTGCTGGAGCAAGTAATTCAAAATCTTTTTTCATCCTCATTCTCCTATTTCAATGATACGTTTATCATTAACTTTAAAAATAGGGACAGAAATCATAATCTTCTGTCCCTTTCATTGTCTTATTTTTTAGAACCAATACCTTCTAATAATGCATCTTCCAAAGTAGCTTCTAATCTTGCTTTGTTTAACAGAAGCTCTCTGTTTTCTGCTTCTAATTCTCTGATTCTTTCATCTGCACCTTCTGTTTTAATCTGGTTTGAGATTAAATCATGCTTCAAATCATAGAGTTCTCTATCTTTTAACTCCATATCACGCTCTAATTTTTCCACTTGGGCTTTTGCTTTGAAATAATCATCCGCGATATTGAGCTGGATTAATGTACTCTTCATATTTGCTGGAAGATGCTTCATGCTATCCATTGCTTCAAACTCATTAATCTTGCTATTGATATAAGCAGCTACTTTCTGGAGATATTCTTCCCCTTCGTATCCGCTTAGTGTATATACTTTTCCATCTATTACAACTTCTGCACTTGTTTTCGCAGACATACTGTATCCTCCGTTCTTTTGCATAGTAACATTATACCTTTGTATGAAAAATTAGGCAACCTTTATTTGGATAATCCAAAATGCTCGTATGCCAAATC
>JAFQWG010000087.1 GCA_017407605.1 Agathobacter sp.
GAAGAAATATTAATGATTTTTCCACATTTCTTTGAAAGCATATATGGGAGGGCGAGTTTTGATGTATAAAAGGCAGAAGAGAGATTTGTGTCGATTATGCTCTGCCATTCATCCACTTCCATATCAGAAAGCAGTCCGATATAAGAGATGCCGGCATTGTTTACGAGTACGTCTACGCCACCAAACTCTTTTTCAATTTCTAAAAAGAGTTCATTTACATAAGAAAAATCCCCAATATCTCCAATGGAAGCCAGAACCGATGTCTGGTATGAAGTTTCAAGTTCTTGTTTTAAGTTGTATAAAGCATCTGCAGATTTGCTGCAGTTTATGATAACAGAGTAACCTTCTTTTGCAAATTTGTGGGCAATGGCTTTTCCTATGCCGCGAGATGCGCCTGTGACTAATACAGTTTTTTTCATAAAGACTCCTTGTGCCTAATAATATAAGATAGAGATAGTATAACATTGATATGCAAAATATGCTAAACTTTTATTGACATTGGTAAAGAAAATGGGTAATATATATTTTAGTGTGAACGGAATAGGTAACGGATTGTTACTACGTAAGAGTAGGCAAAACCAAACTTCGGAAGTGTTTTCGGTGAAGTTTGGCTTTTTTTATTTGTATACAAGCTGAGGGATAAGCAGATGACCATTGAAAAAGTTATTAACAATAATGTAGTGACTGCAATAGATGAGTCAAATCAGGAAGTTGTCCTGATGGGAAAAGGGATTGGATTTCAGGCAAAAAACGGAGATCCTATTTCTCAGGAGAATATTGAAAAGACATTTGTGTTGTCGAATAAGGCAGAAATCGGAAAGTTTGAAGAAGTCGTAAGTTCGATACCGATTGAACATCTGGATGTATGTATCGAGATTATCAATTATGCAACAGAGATGTTGGGTAAAAGATTAAGCAGCAGCATTTATATATCTTTGACCGATCATATCAATTTTGCGTTAGAACGTTATAAGACAGGAATTGTATTTGATAATCCACTTGTACAGGATGTAAAAAGTTTTTACCGTAATGAATATTTAGTCGGTGAATATGCAGTGGATTTGATTGAAAAGAAATTAAATATACAGCTTCCAAAAGATGAAGCTGCATCCATAGCAATGCATTTTGTAAATGCGGAGTACCATACTGCAATGAGTGATACGATGCATATTACTACATTGATACGAGAACTTATCGAACAGATAGAAAAAGTTATGGATATGCCGTTGGATGATGCAGATACAACTGTTGCGCGTTTTATTTCGCATCTCAAATTTCTCGCATTTCGCGTGTTTTATAAAGAACAGATAGCAGAGCAGGATGTGGAGTATAATGATATGGTAATAAAGCTGTATCCGGAAGCATTTTTAAAGGTTAAAGAGGTTGCAACCTTTGTGAAAGAAATGTATAATTATACTATGGAGACAAGTGAGCTGGTAAACATGACGGTTCATGTTCGCAGGATTCACTTAAACATAGAAAAGGAGAAGGAAAATGTTTGATTTTTTCAAGAAAAAAGAAAAAGAATATGATGATGTAATTTATGCACCATTAAAAGGGGAAGCAATCGAAAGTGCATCAGTAAATGATCCTACATTTGCAGAAGAAATGCTTGGAAAAGGTATGGCAATTAAGCCAGCAGAAGGAAAAGTATATGCGCCATTTGATGGTACAGTAGCTATGGTGTTTGATACAAAACATGCAGTTAGTCTGGTGTCAGATAAAGGCACAGAAGTATTAATCCATGTAGGATTAGATACGGTTATGTTAAAAGGCGAACACTATACAGCTCACGTAGAAAGCGGAGCAATTGTAAAAAAAGGTGATTTGCTTTTAGAATTCGATATGGAAGCAATTGCGGCAGCTGGATATGATACAGTTACACCTGTAGTGGTTTGTAACGCAGATGATTATAAAGATGTAATTCGTACAACAGGAAAACAGGTAGAACCTGGCGATGTTGTTATGGAATTAGAGAAATAATTAAGGGGGTACATATTATGCAGACATTTACTTATGTAATTAAGGATGAATTAGGAATTCATGCTCGTCCAGCTGGACTTCTTGTAAAAGAAGCAAAACAGTTCACAAGCACAATCACCTTAGAATGTGGCGGCAAAAAAGCTCCAGCAAAAGGTCTTATGGGTGTTATGGGCATGGCAGTAAAACAGGGAAATGAAGTTACTGTTACTGTTGAAGGCGAAGATGAAGAAGCTGCTGCAGCAGCAATGAAAGCATTCTTTGAAGCAAACTTATAATAAGAGATAACAATTCGCATGCGCTTGCGAATTATTATAAAAAAATTTTATATGAAAGGGGAATTCGTTATGAAATTTCTTCAGAAATTAGGTAAATCTTTGATGTTACCTGTAGCATGTCTTCCACTCTGTGGTTTACTCATGGGTATCGGATATGCGCTTTGTCCATCCACAATGCAGGGTGGTGATGTAACCGGTTTCGTACAGTTACTCGGTTTATTCTTAGTTAAAGCTGGTGCTGCTTTAATCGACAACATGGCAGTATTATTTGTAATCGGTGTTGGTGTTGGTATGTCAGAAGACAACGATGGTACAGGCGGTGTAGCTGCTATCGCATCTTGGTTCATGATCACAACATTATTAAACACAGGATTCGTAACAACAATTATGCCATCAGTAGCAGGCAATGTAGTTAAAGAACTTGCATTCAACAAAATTGCAAACCCATTCATCGGTATCTTAGCTGGTGTTATCGGTTCTACATGCTACAACAAATTTAAAGGCACAAAATTACCAGATTGGTTATCATTCTTCTCTGGCAAACGTTGTGTAGCTTTAATAGCTGGATTCGTTTCAATCCTTGTATCAGTAGTACTCTTATTCGTATGGCCAGTAATCTTCGGTGCACTCGTTGGTTTAGGCCAGGCTATCGCTGGTATGGGCGCTGTAGGTGCTGGTATCTATGCATTCTTAAACCGTTTATTAATTCCAACTGGTTTACACCATGCATTAAACAACGTATTCTGGTTCGATACAATTGGTCTTGGTGACCTTGGACATTTCTGGGCTGGTGAAACATCAGCAGACGTAGCTTGGGA
>JAFQWG010000088.1 GCA_017407605.1 Agathobacter sp.
ACTTATTAGAAAACCATAACATCTTAAATGACTTATGTCATGAAATGGACCCAACTCGTCTTACCACCATTGCAATTGTATCTATGTGCCCAATGGATGACCCATATGTACAGATTCCAGATACAGTATCTTGGAACCACTACTTCGGATGGTACGGCGGTACAACAGCTGACAACGGCCCTTGGTTTGATGAATTCCACAAGAAATTCCCTAACCTTCCAGTTGGATGTTCAGAATACGGCTGTGAAGCTCTTGACTGGCATACATCTGATCCACAGCAGGGTGACTACACAGAAGAATACCAGGCATACTACCATGAAGAACTCATCAAACAGCTCTTCACACGTAAATATATGTGGGCTACACATGTATGGAACATGTTTGACTTCGGTGCTGACTCACGTAACGAAGGTGGCGAAAACGGACAGAACCACAAAGGTCTTGTTACATTTGACAGAAAATACAAAAAAGACTCATTCTACGCTTACAAAGCTTGGTTATCAGATGACCCATTCGTACACATCTGCGGCAAACGCTATGTAGACCGTGTAGAAGACGTTACAAAAGTAACTGTTTACTCTAACCTTCCAGAAGTTGAACTTTTCGCAAATGGCGAAAGCTTAGGAAAAGTTAAAGCAGAAGATCACTTCTTCTACTTCAACGTACCAAACAATGGTGAAACAACACTTGTTGCTGTAGCAGGCGACCAGAAAGATGAAAGTTTCATTCGTAAAGTTGCTGAATTCAACAACGACTACAGATTAAAAGAACAGGGTGCTATCCTTAACTGGTTCGATATCACAGAAGTAGACGGCTATATGTCACTCAACACAAGATTAGATGAAATCATGAAAGTTCCAGAAGGTATGGCTATCTTTGGCGAATTCATGGGTTCACTTATGGGTGGCGCTGCTGCTGCAGAAAATCAGGCTACAATGGCTGGTCCAGAAATGCTTAAGATGTTAGGAAGCTTTACTATCCTTAGACTTCTTGGCATGCTTCCAAAAGCAGAAGGTGCTCCAGCAGTTACAAAAGAACAGTTATTGGCAATCAACGAAAAATTAAACCAGATTCCATTAGCTTAAAATAAACCCATTTTAAATAGGCCCTGTGAGGTATTCTAATATCTCGCAGGGCCTAACCTATGAAAACGCCTCCTCGCTAACGCAACGTCGGCTTTTCACATAGTTAGACCCTGCTTAATTTTTCATCACATTCTATTTAAATTCATTTTTTTCTTTTAATATATTGGAATTTTCTTCCACCTGTCGTTTATGCAAAGGATACCAGAGCCATAACACTAGCCCAAGTAAAACGAAACCAATCGCTGGGACTATGGTTGATATGTTAAATAATCCTTCTCTTACAATCTCATTTCCCGCTGTAGTTTCCGAATAACCAATCGCCGTAAGCATCACACCTACGAGTCCAGCAGCCCCTGCCTGTCCTAATTTTCTGGCAAAAGAGTACAGTGCATACACGGAACCATCTTCTCTTATCCCGTTTTTAATTTCAGAATAGTCGATGACATCCGTAATAAGCGCCCAGGAAATCATACTAAACACACCAAGTGCTAACCAACAGACTGCCTGTAATGCCACATAAACCCATACATTTTGCGGACGAAGGAAAAACAAAAGTACGCACACTCCTGCAGCGATAAAGCTAGATACAAACCCCACTTCAGCCTTCCCAAAACGGGTTGAAATCGGCTTTGCGACTGCTGCAATAGCAAGTGAACCTGCAAGCATCACCACCATAGATGCAGACTGTGCCGCTGTATTCCCATAATAAATCGGATACACATAGTTTGCCATCGACTGCAAAGTCATCTGAGATAAAAGCATCACAATAGAAGCTGCTATAATCGAAATCAGTGCCTTATTTGTAAGTGCATTTCTTAGCATAGTAATCACATTATTATCTTCTTTCTTCTCTACATTGGACGGAATGTGCACTCGTTCTGTCACAAGAGAATAGCAAATCAAATAGGAGATAATTGCACAAATAGAAAAAATTCCTGCAATTGTAGTAAACACTTCCCCATTAAGCAACATAATTCCATTTACTTCTTCATAGGCAATGAGTGGAATAATTGCCCCCACTAATACACTCGCAAATGTTGCTCCAATACTTCGATAGGTTGAAAGCGATTGTCTATCCCCTGAATCAGCAGAAATCGCCGATGCCATAGATCCATATGGAATATTAATAGAAGTATAAAAAAAAGATCCCCATAAAATATAGGTTACAAACAAATAACCTATCTTGAAACCAATAGACATATCTGCCAAACTACTCTGATAAATCAAAAAAGATGAAATCGCAACCGGTACACACATACGTCTAATCCATGGCTTAAACTTTCCTTGCTTTGTAGTTACGCTTCTATCGCAGATACGTCCCATCGTCACATCTGTAAAGGCGTCCACAAAACGAGCAATCATGATAATCGTTCCCACTACCGCCGCCGGCACTCCCATAACATCCGTATAAAATTTGAGCAAAAAAGTAGAAGACAACACAAACGTAAAGTCGTTTCCAATGTCCCCCATTAAGTATCCAATCTTATCTCTTAATCCGAATGGTTTTGACATAGCATTTCCTCCTCGCCTTTTTTGCAATTACTTCCATACTATGATTACCATTTTTCTAAAAAATATATATTTAATAAAAAAAATGCCGGATTATCTCCAGCATCTTTTTCACATCCTATTAGTATCCTAAACTTCCTTCTAAAGATTCATCGTTTTCAATCCATTCCTGTACATCAATGGTACGATATTCGTTATCTGTATCACGTACCACAACTGTCTTGATACCTGCATTGATTACCATACGTTTGCACATTGAACAACAGCAGGAATTTGCAATGAGTTCGCCTGTTGCTACTTCTCTTCCTGAAAGATAAAGTGTACTACCCATCATCTTTTCACGTTCTGCACTAATGATTGCATTGGCTTCTGCATGTACACTGCGGCAAAGTTCATAACGTTCTCCACGAGGAATATTCATTTTCTGACGAATGCAAGTGCCAATATCGCTACAGTTTTGTCTGCCACGAGGCGCTCCTACATATCCCGTCGAAATAACTTCATCATTTTTTACGATAACTGCACCATAGTTTCTGCGAAGACATGTACCACGTTTTGATACGACATCTGCCAAATCTAAATAATAATTTGTTTTATCTCTTCTAGCCATTTTTATTCTCCATTATTATATGTATCAATTTTTATCCTATACTATTGTAAAGAATCTGTGCTTATAAATCAATTTAATTTTGAAATCAAATATAAATTTAACAATTTTTCTTAAATATTGGCATTTTTCTCCTCGCATGTTTTTTGAATCTCTACACACAATAATTTCGAAAGGAAGGTGTATATTATGTCAAACAACAACAAACAGAACAACAACCTCAGAAACTCTTATAATGAAAACAGCAAAAATGCTTCAAGAGACAGCTACAAAGATAGCACAAGAAACAACATGAATGACAACTCTAAAGACAGCACACGTAACAACATGAGAGACAACTCTAAAGACTGTCGCTGAGATGTAGAACCGCTTCCAGAAGCTACAAGACCTAGAAAAGATGGACCTGGAGGAGATTAAAATTTGAAAAAAGTAAAGAGGGGCAATTCGCCCCTCTGATACTTAATTGTACATATTTTTTAAACATCTATCGTCTTACTTCACCTGTGTATCTACATCAAGAAATTTCTTTTTCATAAAATGAATCACAAATGGAATCGCAAGAAGCCCTGTCATAACATCTGCAAGTGGCTGTGAAATCTGTACTCCCAAAAGCCCCCAGAAATGTGTTGTAATTAAAAGTGTAGGTATAAACATAAGTCCCGAACGAAGCATCGATAAAAATGTAGATATTTTTACCTGTCTCGTGCTTTGATACAACATATTTACTGGAATAGATAATGGCATAAACATTGTACCTATGCAGGCACAACGAAGTGCCAAAACACCAACTTTTATTACTGCTTCACTTTTCTGGAATGCGTACACAATCTGCTCTGCAAAAATAATACTTGGTACTGCAAGACATGCTACCATGCAAAAGCCTATTGCCATCGTCGCAAGAAGTCCACGTTTTACACGATCGTATTTTTTTGCCTGATAGTTAAATGCAGCCACCGGCTGGTAACCCTGACCGATACCAAGACCTACACACATAACAAACATGCTGAAACGGTTTGCCACGCTCATCGCTGCAATTGCCGCATCACCAAATGGTCTTGTAATATTATTTAACAATCCCCCTGAGAAGGAGGTAAGCCCCTGTCTTACCAGAGCAGGAAAGCCAACCTTACAAATTGTAGCATATACCTTTTTATTCTTACTTAAAGAAGAAATGCGAATACTACTTTCTCCCATTTTATGGAAGAAATATAATAAAATACAAAAACTAATAAGCTGTGAAGCAGCTGTCGCAATACCTGCTCCAAGCACACCAAATTCACATACAATTACCAGTAAATAATCTAGGAAAATATTGATAATTCCACCTGTCACAAGTCCAATCATGGAATAGAATGATTTGCCTTCGTAACGAAGATTATTATTTAATACAAAAGAACCCATAACCACTGGACAACTGATAAGTACGCATGTGCCATATTGTCTGGCATAAGGCAGAATCGTCTCGGTACTTCCTAAAAATCGCATAAATGGATTTAAAAATATAAGGCCCAACACCATAAGCACCGTACCCATTGCAAGTCCGGTAAAAAAGCCTGTCGATACATATTCGGAAGCTTCTTCCTTGTTTCTATCTGCAAGTGCCTTAGATACCATCGTACCAGAACCCTGCCCAAGCATAAATGCAATTGCCTGGATAATAGCCTGTAAGGTAAATAAAATACCAGTTGCTGCCTGTGGGCTTTCTCCCAGTGTACCTACAAAATAGGTATCTGCCATATTATAAATACTGGTTACCAACATAGAAATCGTAGTTGGTATCCCAAGTGAAATGATAAGTTTCACCAAAGGTGTCTTCGTCATCTTATCGTATTGTGTCATCTAGATTTGCCTTCAATTCCATATATTTTATATCTGAACACTATTCAAGTGGTTGATTTTCTGCTACTTAAATGATTTCGCTGATTTCATATCATAAATCTCATCCGTCTCAAGTACTGCACGATTGATTGCTTTTCCAAGTACATGTGCAGCCAAAGTACCCACTACATCTGCACTGGATTTTACTTTTCCAGTCGCCATAGCGTATACAGAGTCGCCATCCATAGAAGTATTGACCGGACGGATAGTACGTGCAATACCGTTACTAGCCATAGCCGCTACTTTGTTCATCTCTGCTTTATCTAACTTTGCGTTGGTTACGATACAAGCAATCGTAGTATTTAAAGAAAACAGACTTGCAAGCTGTAAGAGTTTTACTGCCTCTTCTTCACTCGAAATCATAGCAGTCTTTTCTTTGTTTAAAAGACCCGCCAACTGCTTCTGTGAATCCATTTCAAACACATCACCAATCGCATTTACTGACACAATCGCTCCAACCTGAAGCATTCCTGCCTGTACTGCATAGCAGCCTAAGCCAGATTTCATAGAGTTTTCTGCACCATGGAGTTTTCCTACTGTTGCACCCATTCCTGCGCCAACATTTCCATTACGTTCTACATTGTCTTCACTATCCAAGCAAGCCGCATATCCCATATCCGCATCTGGACGCACTTTTCCACTTACACAACCAAGGTCAAAGATACATGATCCTACTACGATTGGTACAATCGCATCTCCTACCTTTACACCACGGCCTTTTTCTTCTAAGTACTTCATGACACCGCCTGCTGCATCAAGCCCAAAGGCGCTACCGCCGCTTAAAAGCACTGCATTGACACCATCATTGCTCATCAGTGGATTTAAGAGCTGGTTTTCTCTGGAAGCTGGTCCACCACCACGCACATCCACACCGCAAATAGCCTTTTTATCTGGAATAATTACCGTACATCCTGTCGCATGCTCCGCATCCTGCGCATGTCCAATTTTAATACCTTTTATTTCATGTAAACTGATTTCTTTCCATTCGCTCATTGTTACACCTCACGATTTAAAAATTATAATTATTATAACCCTTTTTTTGTTAATTGACAAATAAATGCCACATCTTTCGAGGTGCAGATTATCACCTCAAAAGATATGGCATTTTAAATATCTATAACAATCTATACAAATTGGGATTTGTGCGTAAGCAATCCACAGCGCTAGCTGTGAGTTTTCGAAGAAAACACCTCCCTAACGAAAGAAATGCTATGCACTTCTTGAGTCTGTGTCTGTAATTGGCTGCTGGGTGCTTGCACACAAGCAGACATTTTCGAGCGAAGATGTGTGCGGCGACTGCCGCATCACCGAGTAAGCTCTGCTTACGAGGTGTCCTACTCATATCTTTCTCCTTTACGGTATATAGCAAAAAATGTAATCCCTCTACCGAAAAAACAAGTATATTTTTCTGCTTTATATGTATTTTCGGCATATAGAAAATTTTTATCCTTCTATACCGTCGTTTTCACCGAATATATCGGTATAGATATATACTTTTTATGTATATACCGAAACACACTACCACTGACTCAAATTTTCCCGATTTTTCGGTATCTTAGAGCAATTATTCTCTATATACCGTAAAACCACCGCAATCACACCCATAACTTCAAATTTACAAACATCTATCTCAACTTATGCTTCTAAATGTTTTACATTCCCTGGATATGATGCATATACAAGCATCATGATAAAAGCAAATGCTCCTAAGTATTCCATCACTACACCTCCTACTTATGTATACATAATTCTCTCACTGTTAAACATTTTAGTAAGTACTACCACAAACACTCCGGAAAACAGCACATTCGCTACGACTGTAACAACCACTGGAAGCATCTGATAATCCATAGAAAATACGCCATTCATACACTGTGCTGTGTTATAAATTGGGACCAGATACATATACCAGTCTTCTGGCATTCCCATCATATTGCTAAGTCCTGTAAGTGTCACGACTACCATAAGTGGTGTCGCCATACTAGTAGCTTCTTTTACCGATTTTGCAAATGTAGACAGAATTGAAATCATACCTACAATTACAAATGTAGTTGAAATGATTACAAGTAAGAGTACTGCATAGTCTTTTATGGTATAGCCAAAACTCATATTTTCAAGCCCTGAGCCACCCATAAGATTTGGAAGTGACAGCATAATTCCAACAAAACTTGAAATACCGCTGATCAACCCAATCGCACTTAAACTAATTACTTTTCCAAGTGCCAGATCACGTCGCTTCATAGGTGTAACAAGAAGTGTTGCGATTGTACCTCTTTCTTTTTCACCTGCGATAGACTCTACTGCAGTTGCAAGACAGCCGTTAAAAAGCATCATAAGTACAAGCATTGGCATAATCATGGAAATAATCATGGCTGACACATCTTCATCAGATGCTAAATCATACTCTTTTTCTCCAGAACAAATATCAAAAATATTTGCCTGTGCTTCCTCTAAAACATCCAAATATGATACCAGAATTTTATATGCCCCTGCTGACTCCGTATCTGCAGAATCATAGTAAATCTCTACATTTGGCGCAACAAGAGATACTGACATGCCACGAGGTCCGTTTAGATATGCTTCGTCGAAGTCTGCTGGGAATACAACTAATAATTCTGTTGCATCTTCTCTAATCTGTGTTTTGATGTCCTCAATCTCTGTTTCTTCCACATTTGCAATATTTATATTTTCTATCTCAGATATTCCTGTCATAACCTGTGGCATATTTACGACATTTACTTGATATACATAATCCTCATCTGTCGCATACATTTCGGAAAATCCTGATCCCATGAAAGTATATAATACATAGATTAAAATACCAGGCATGATAGCAGTCATTATCATTCGCTTATCTCCAAAGAAACGGGCGAACTCTTTTTTCATTATTGTAAATAAATCACTCTTCATTTATCTCGCCTCACTTTCTTTTGTATTATCCTCTGAGGACGTTAAATTTTCGCATATTTCAAAGAACTTATCTTCCAAGTCGCAGTCTTTTGTAAGGTTTTCCAAGGTATCACAAACTACCATTCTTCCATCCATAACGATGCCCACTCTATCGCAAAGTTTCTCTACTAAACTAAATATATGAGTCGATAAAATAATGGTCTTGCCCTCTGCTTTTAGTTCCTGCAAAAAGTCTGTTACAATTCTGGCTGTCAAAACATCTAAGCCATTAGTAGGTTCATCAAAAATAATAATATCAGGATTATGTACCAGAGAAATGACAAGCGATGTCTTCTGCTTCATACCAGTAGACATATTCGCCACCTTCACTTCTGCAAATTCATCAATAGCAAAACGTTCAAACATGGCTTTCTTACGAGCATCTCTTTCTTCTGGCTTCACTCCATGCAATTCTGAGAAGAAATCAAACAAATAGTTTGGAGTAAAAAACTCTTCTAACTTTAATTCACTTGTCAAAAATCCGATTTTTTCACGAACTATTTCTGGGTTTTTTACTATGCTGGCACCATCAATCCATGCATCTCCACTGTCTGGTTTAATCAAAGTAGACAACATACGAAGTGTGGTCGTTTTGCCAGCTCCATTTGGTCCTAAAATTCCAAAAATCTCGCCTTCATAAGCTTCAAAATCGAGTCTGTCTACCGCTACTTTTACTTTCTCTTTCGTTTTTTGTATATTCTGTTGTTTTTTCGAAAGCTTAAATGTCTTTCGAAGCCCTTCGGCTTTTAATATCACTTTATTACTCATTATGTACCTCTTTATTTCTTGCCTCTTTCTAATTTTTTACATTCCCTATAATATGACACCTGCATTACCAGTATAATTGCGCTCACACAAAACGTTGGCAACAATCCAGCATCAAAACTCAACATTCCGACTAGAGATAATATCCATAATATCTGACACGCAGCACCAACGTTCTGATATGCTTTAAAGGAAGCTTTATAAATAATCAACTGCTGTGCTTCATCACAACTTGCTAACCATTCTTTACTAAAATTCTTATCAAAAATATTCCCTTTTTTCTCTGGATTGAGTTTCTTGGTTAAATCTACACATTTCTTTTGTAACGCTACAAAAATGAATGATGAGCCTAAGAAAATAACAACATCCAACATTGTTATAATAAGTGGTAAAATATCACCTTCATCTCTTAAAACCAGTCCTACATATGCTGCAACAGCAAAGAGAAAATAATTGCAACTCGTAACAATACTAATTGGCAATAACGCATAATCCAACTTATCTTCTATAACATCTAATTCTTCTTCATTTTCTCCATCCCAGCATTCTGTCATATTTTTTGCTTTTCTATAAAAGTAATATGTAATGAATATACCAATAACATTTACTGCTAAAAATATTCCAAGTGAAAGATTCCATAGCAATTCTGTATTAATTTCCATACCACTCGTAATCTTTTCAATCATTTCCAATGCAGGGACACTAAAAAAGCCTCCTAATGCTCCTCCTACAAAGGCTAATACCATAATAGCAACCCATCTTCTAAAAATCTGTTTATCTGTTTTTTTCTTTGTATCTTTACTCATCTGTACCGTCCTCCTCGTACTCGAATATTTCTTCTACTGTTGTGTTGCATACCTTGGCAATCTTAAGTGCCAAGGTAACCGATGGCGAATAATCGCCTCGCTCTATCTGACTGATGGTCTGTCGGCTTGTACCAACCAATGCGCCCATCTCCTGCTGGTTTACACCAAGCTTTGCTCTATGTTCTTTTAATCTATTGTGTAATGGCATCTTGCTCCCCCTTTTTACTAATTTTCTATAATTTCATCTCAATCTGCCTGCACCCTATCAAAAATGTAATAGCATACAATATCCTGCTTCTGACGTGTAGCAAAGACCTTACCCTCATTATTTAATGCAGCCATTACTTTCTCTATAACTGCCTCCTCTTTAAAAAGTTTCTTTGCTTTTTTCTTAGACACCTCTGCAAAGGTGTGTTCTTTCATCGCTTCGTTCATAATTGCCTCCTAAGTGCTTCTATCTTTCTACAATTGCCGTTTGACAACTTTGTTTTTCATTTTGACAACTTTACTTGTCAAACACATCATACCAATGACAAGAATAGTTGTCAACCCCTAATTTTTAAAACAAAAAAAGAGGATACCGAAGTATCCTCTAAAATCTCTGTCTTTTTATTCAATTAAGCACCATAGACTGCTTTATATTCTTCATCAGCCTTTTTGAACTGGTTAAGATATACAATTGCAATCACAATCCACATCCAACCAAGTGGTCCTGAACCTGATAAAAGTCCTACCACTACACTGAAAATACCATAAATCAAGATAGCAATTGCACAACCTTTTTTCTTACTGAGATGTACACCCAATGTACAGCCTAATAAAATCGCAACGTCAATAATCGCAAAGAAATTCACCAAGATTGTGATTATATTAAATGCAATCAAAACATACGACACAATTGCTGTAGTTTTAATCGCTTTGTTAAAATCTTCTTTGTTCTTTAAGAACTCTTCTTTGCTAACATACGCTGCATTATTGTTTTCATAGTTTTCCATAATATATTCTCCCTTCATCCTATGAAATTTATCTTAAGCACGTAGTACTTATGATTCTATTTGCAAGCCTCAAGCGCCTGAGCCACATCTGCCAAGATATCATCTACATTTTCGATACCTACAGAAAGACGGATAAGGTCTGGGCCTACACCTGCTGCAATGAGTTCTTCATCATTCATCTGACGATGCGTTGCGGAAGCTGGATGAAGTACGCAGGTATGTGCATCTGCTACATGCGTTGCAATCATTGCAACCTTAAGCTGTTTCATAAATTTTTCAGCAGCTGGTCTGCCACCTTTTACACCAAAGGAAATTACACCGCAAGTGCCGTTTGGCATATATTTCTGCGCTCTTTCATAATACTTGTTGCCTGAAAGTCCTGGGTAGTTTACCCATGTTACACATTCATGTGCTTCAAGGAATTCCGCTACCTTCTGTGCGTTTTCACAGTGACGTGGCATACGTACATGGAGAGATTCAATACCAAGATTTAAAAGATATGCATTCATAGGAGACTGGATTGCACCAAGGTCACGCATAAGCTGTGCAGTTGCTTTTGTAATAAAAGCACCTTCTAAACCGAATTTTTCTGCATAAGTTACTCCATGATAAGAATCATCTGGAGTAGTAAGTCCTGGGAATTTGTCTGCATGTGCCATCCAGTCAAATTTGCCAGAGTCCACGATACATCCACCAACCGTTGCATCATGACCATCTAAATATTTTGTAGTAGAATGGATAACAATATCTGCTCCCCATTCGATTGGACGACAGTTGATTGGTGTCGCAAATGTATTGTCTACGATAAGTGGCACACCATGTGCGTGTGCCGCGTTAGCAAAACGCTCAATATCAAATACGATAAGTGCTGGGTTTGCAATTGTTTCGCCAAATACTGCTTTGGTATTTTCTTTGAAAGCTGCTTCTAATTCTTCATCAGAGCAATCTGGATCTACAAAAGTAAATTCAATTCCCATACGCTTCATGGTTACAGCAAAAAGGTTATATGTACCACCATAAATGGTTGAAGAACATACAACATGATCCCCATTTCCACAGATATTGAAAATAGAGAAAAAGCTTGCTGCCTGTCCAGAGGAAGTAAGCATAGCTGCGCTACCACCTTCTAGAGCACAGATTTTTGCTGCTACATAGTCATTGGTTGGGTTCTGAAGTCTGGAATAAAAATATCCACTAGCTTCAAGATCAAATAATTTACCCATATCTTCACTTGTATCATATTTAAAAGTTGTACTCTGTACAATTGGAATCATACGTGATTCGCCGTTTTTTGGTTCGTATCCAGCCTGGATACACATAGTTTCTCTTTTCATCGTGTTACTCCTATATTTTTTGCTTGTTTTCATAGGTCAACTGACACTATTTTAAAGCATACTATTCTTTACATGTAAAACACTATATCACATTTTACACAATCTGTTATATATCAATATCTTATATCTTCTATAAGCAAAGACTCTCTCATACTACTTGTCACATTCTAATTTGTGTCACTGCCATAAAACGCATCAATTATTTTCTTTAACCGATGAGTTCTGTATCTTCTACATTGCTATCCTTCACGATATAGTGTGGTCGATTTTTTACTTCCATATAAGTTTTTGACACATACTGTCCCATCATACCCATCACAAAAAGCTGGATGCCTGCGATAAAGGTCATGATACACGCAAGTGATGGCCAACCAGCAACTGGGTCACCAAAAATTAACGCTCTAAGGAATAAGAAAAGCAATGCAATCACAGAAACACCTGTCATAATCAGTCCAAGCCATGAAGCAATATTAATTGGTGCATCTGAAAAGCTCACCATACCTTCGATTGAATAGCGGAACAGTTTCCAGAAACTCCACTTTGTCTCTCCTGCAGAACGTTCTACATTTTCAAATTCAATCCATTTTGTCTCAAAACCTACCCAAGAAAAAATACCCTTCGAGAATCGGTTGTATTCCTGCAATGCAATAATACTGTCTACCATTGGACGATTCATTACACGATAATCACGTGCTCCATCCATAATTTCGATATCTGTAATACGACGCATTACACGGTAAAACATGCGAGCGAAGAAGCTACGAATAATTGGTTCCCCCTTACGACTTACACGTCGTGTAGCCGCATTATCATATTCGCCAGATTCCACATATGCAACCATTTCTGGAAGGAGCGCTGGTGGATCCTGCATATCGGCATCCATCGTAGCTACCAAATCACCTTTTGCATTCTTGAGCCCTGCTAAAAGTGCAGCTTCTTTTCCAAAGTTACGGGAAAATGACATATATTTTACTTTTCCGTCTTTTGCTGCCATTTCTTTTAAAATATCAAGCGTTTTATCTTTGGAACCATCGTTGATAAACACATACTCAAAGTCATACTCTGCCATCGCAGCCGTCACTTTATTTAATTCTTCATATAAAATGCCAAGTGTAGGCTCTTCGTTGTAACAAGGCACAACAATACTAATTAATTTCTTACTCACTTTGTCTCCTCTTTCTTACCCACATGGTAAGCACAAATAATCCAATCGCTACTCCGCTTATTATAGCACCAATTTCAAATCCTGGCGTCATATATTTTAATTCAATCGTGTGAGTACCTTCTTTCAAGTATACACTAAGAAAGGCATCTTTGAAATCTAAACTTTCACTTTCTTTTCCATCCACATAAATTGTCCAACCATTTTCATATGGAATAGAAAACACAAGTCTTCCTGCCTCTTTTACCTCAATGCTACCTTTTATGGTAGTATCCGTAAATGTTTCTGTTACCATAGTCTGTTCACTCAAGGTATCATACGCCGCATCTACTGCCTGCAAATTTAACCTGTAAAGAGTAAATGAAACCGAACTCTCCTTACCATTTGTAATGGTAATCTCATCTCCTGCCTTACATTCACCTAACTCAAACAGATACTTATGTCCGGTTTTATTGTAACGTGTACCAGCTCCGCCATTTATGGATATTGTCAGATTATCTGCTGTGCACCCGCTATGGTTAGCATAATAAATTCCATCCTCTGGCACAGTAATCGTTGTAATTCCTTCTGCAATCGTCATCTCGACATCAATAGGATTTACAATATGTCGTGTTGCACCAAGTGCATATCCCAAGGCATTAATCTGGTTGATTTTTTCGCCCTTGGTATTATCCCAGCTTGCGATTGCTTCTTCCGACATCATAAAACCAAGTGGCAGACAATATTTATTTTCATATAAATAATAGCCATCGGAAGCACCTATGATACATCTAAGTGCATTCTCTCCCTCTGGATTATCCGAAAGCATATATTTTACAGAAAGCATAGAAGATACCACCGGTGTCGCACCATTGTAACAGTAGTAGTTCTTGCCGCCTTCCATATACACACTCTGATAAAAATGACTCACTTCGATATTTGTAAGCGAAGAAAATAATGTACCCGATGGGTAACCATACAAACAATCATCATTTTTTGTTTTTCGTTCATAATCTTCTACGCGATAAAATACGACTTCACCACTCTCGGCATCTAGCTTTGCATCACGCTCCGCCAATGCCAATAGCACCTCATAATCTTCCATTTTCTGAAGGTAGGCTGTTCTGTTAAGCGAATAAAAACCAGTCGATGCCATATTCAAGATAATTTCACCAATTGCAAGACCAATTGCAAAGCCCTGTACCATATGACGCATCTGCTTCGTTCCAATCTGCATCACTACAAAACAAAGTGCATATGCCACCAAAAACAGCCCTGTCAAAAGGAAAGAAATCGTCTCCACCAATTCCTCTGACACCATAAAACTGCCTGCAACAAGCACTGCCACACATAAAACCAGGGCAGCCACAATGTGCCAGATTTTATTTCCTTTTCGTTTGCAGTATGCTTCATATCCCATAAGAAGCATCACAAGTATAAACAAAAAGGACTGCCTGCCTGGCAAAGAATTTGGGAAATGAAGTCCATGCCAGATATAATCCAAGACATTATTGGAAAATCCCAGCAAAAACAAACTCAAAACTGCAACTCTTGGCACCTTTTGTGTCCATCTAATATGCGTATTAAAGCAATATAACACAACAAGAAAAACGCAAAACACACCACAGTACAAGTTTGGCCAATGTTCCGCCCCATTGTATGGTATCGCCGCAACACAAAGACGTGACAATTCCTCGACAAGTCCAAAATACCACTTCATGGTAGTAGGGAATCCGTCATTTGCCGATGCTGTATATCCTAGTGCCAATGCCTCAGGAATTAAAAGTATCGCTCCTGTCCCTCCCGCAAGCAAGGAATACCAAGCAAATCGAATACATGCCTTTATTTTTCCTGATTTCTGCTCCAAGAATAAGATTCCAAAATATAGCACAAGGAAAATACAGATAATTAGTGATATATAGTAATTACACAAAATTGATAAGGCAAGCGTCACATAATACAATGCCGGTCTATTCTTCTTTACTAGACGCTCCAATCCCAACACGATAAGTGGTGCAAGCGCGATGCTATCCATCCACATAACATTCCAGCTATATGTAGCCACAAACCCAGAAAATGCATAGGCAAGCGAAAATACAAGTGCTGGAACTGTCGCAGAGATTTTATATGTGCCATTAATTCTTTTAATTTGGAACTTTTCTTCTAATAGCCAGAAGAAAAACAAGCCACACAACGATATTTTAATCCAGGTGATGAAAGTCATAAACTCAATCACCAACCCCTTGGGGCATAAAATCAAAAGCCCGTTTAAAGGACTCGCCAGATAATATGCATAGGTAGCAATAAAGTCAGAACCCAGCCCAATATTCCATGAATAGAACAGGCTTCCCCCTGTCGTAAGTTTCTCTCGAAACTCCATAAAATAAGGGCAATACTGGTGATACATATCGATGTGGAGAATGCAATTTTCTCCAAACGGATAAATTCCTGCTACTGCACAAATAATCACACTCACCACAAAAGGAACTCCAAATGCACACGCACTCCATATCCAGTTTTTCTTCCATAAATCCTTAAACTGTTGTTTCATTCCTACTCATTTCCATAATCAAACATAAAATAATATTGTAAAATGGCATGCTTATTGCGATAGTCTTGCAATTTCTCATCAAGCATTATTACATCCGAGGCGTTCACCAGCTCTTCTGACTCTAATAAATCTCTCTCGCATAACACCTCTTCATATTCTAACAAAAACATCTGGTATGCACTCAACGGAAGCCCTATCGTCTTCATCAAATCTGCTGCCAGGAAACTAATATCTGTATCCTTATCTGTCGCTTCAGTAATATCAAAATTTGCCCACATCACGTATGGCACCTGATAACGAAGTGCCACCTGCTCTGCAGTCATATTTTTTGTATTCACGCCATTCCATCGTAAAATTGGATTTGCAATGGAATCATTTGGCTGATGATCTCCAAAAAATAAGATTACGGTGTCTTCTTCTACCTCGCTAAAATATTGGATAAGTTTCTTAAGTTCCGCATCTGATACTTTCACCAAGGAAAGATATTGATTTAAAGCAAAATTGTCAAATTCCTCCACCTGAATATCAGGCATGAAATTCTCATGCTTTTCGGTATATCCACCATGATTTTGCATGGTTACTTCAAATACAAACACGGGATTATCGCCTTTATTTTCATATACCTCAATAATCTTGTCATATGCACTCGCATCACTGACATAATCCCTAATATATTCCCTATTTTCAAAATCACGCACA
>JAFQWG010000089.1 GCA_017407605.1 Agathobacter sp.
CCCTGCTCAATCTTTGTATATACATCATCACTATTTTCTGCAACAGTAGTAATCGTATTTGTAAGCTGCTCGTGCTGACCACTAACTTCATCTGCAACGACAGAGGCATTACGAGCTGCTTCCGCGATGATGTCCGTTGCATTCTCTATATTTCCAGTCATATCCTGCAATTCATCCATGTGATGAGATACTTTCAAATCCAATCCGGACACATATAAAAGGGAAGACATATTTTTCTTAAATACATCTTCGATACCGTCATGTGCCGTTTTAAGTGTATTGTAAAGTTTCTTTAATTCTGGTGACGCATAGGAATAATTCAAATCCTTTAATTGATTTAATCCTTCGATATAATGTTCCTCGATTTTTCTCTTACCTAATCCCATAGATTTTCTCCTTTGTATACCCACAATATGAAAAAGGGCTGTGACATATGAATGCCACGGCCCTTCCTACATCTTTTTAATTATACCGCATATAAAGAATCCCCGTCAACTTAAGAAACACCTTAGGCTTACTGATATGTCTGATACAACTTCTCAAACGCCCCAAAACTTCTCTTAATCATATCTTCATCCACACAATAAGAGATTCTTACATATCCCGGACAGCCAAATCCATTCGCAGAAACGATCAGCAAATCTTCCTCTTTTGCTCTTTCACAAAATGCATCTGCATCCTCTTCTAAGGATTTTACAAACATATAAAAAGCCCCCTGTGGTTTAAAGCACTCATATCCAATTTTGGTAAGTCCTTCATATAACAAGTCACGGTTCTTTTTATATAGCTCTACATCACCGGTCTGTCCCTGACACTGAGCAATCACTTTCTGCATCATACTTGGTGCACATACATATCCAAGTGCACGTCCGGCTCCTGCCACTGCTGCATAGAGTGCTTTGCTATCATAAGCTTCCTGTGGCACCAAAATATATCCAATACGTTCCCCTGGCAGAGAGAGTGACTTACTATAAGAATAACATACCAATGTGTTGTTATAATACTTTGTCACAAAAGGAACTTCCACTCCATCGTATACAATTTCACGATATGGTTCATCTGCGATAATAAAGATTGGATGGCCATATTCTTTTTCTTTCTCTCCGAGAAGCTTTGCTAACCGTTCAATTGTCTGGACAGAATACACAGCCCCCGATGGGTTATTTGGCGAATTAATGATGACACCTTTGGTATGTACATTTACCATCTGCTCCAATGCAGCAAAATCAATCTGAAACTCTTTTGTATCCGCTGGCACTACTTTAAGCGATGCTCCGGTTGCTTCTACAAACACCTTGTACTCTGGAAAGAATGGTGCAATCGCAATAAACTCATCTTCTGATGAAGTAGCAAGCGCATGAAACGCAATCGATAAAGATGCTGCCGCTCCCATTGTGATATAAAAATCGTTTGCTCCAAAATGTGTTCCATGGGTGTTATTTAAAAATTCTGCAATCGCAGTTCTCGTCTCTATATCTCCCTGCGCAGAAGTATAGCCATGCAAGCGAATGCAATCCAATTCTTCTGTAAGTCTTCGAATGGTTTCATCCACACAGTCTGGTGCTGGTACAGTTGGATTCCCAAGCGAAAAATCATACACATTTTCTGCCCCAACAATGGCTGCTCTTTGCTTTCCATATTCAAACAATTCACGAATTGCCGAACGTCTGCTTCCTAGCTCATACATCTGTTCATTGTAAATCATAAATTACCTCCATATGATTGCGACTGCTCCTGTCACACAATAATCCTCAAAACTCATAGCTTCCCTTTATACGGACAATTTCTTCCTGCAGCATTCTAGCTGACATACGAAGCGCTCCCTGACTTAATATGGTAAGCTGTTCTAAATTGTCATTGGTCGCAACGGTTACTTTATACTTGTTTACCAATTCATGCACCGTGCGCTCAATGTACGCATCTGCCGTCTCATCCTGCTTTGTGTGTACAATTTCTAAATCAAAGTATTTTTCTGAAGAACCTAGATTGCCAATCTTTCGATATCCATCAAACACCACCATCACACGACAGCCTTTGTATCCCTGATAGTCTGCCAGTATATCTTTTAATTTATCTTTTGCAGAATCTATATTTACTTTCGACAATTCCTTTAATTCATCAATCGCAAAAATAATATTGTATCCATCTACAATCAGATACTCTTCTAATATCGGTTTCTTTGGATAAATCGGATTCCCCTTTTTATCTAATTTCTGGTGTGGCACAGACTCTTTTTTCTCGCTCTTTTTTGACCATTTCTTCCGCTCGTAATCCAGCATATCTTCTTTGTTCATGCCAAACTCACGCGCATATATCTGTTGCAATTCCTGATCTAATTCCCAGCTTGTGGCACTTGCAGTTTTTGCGAGTCTTTCTGCTTCTTTTCTCTCTGCTAGTTCACGTAAGTTTTCTGCCTGCTGCTCTAAGTCATAAGATAAACCACCAACCTGCTTTACATGCCCCTCGCTATCGCAGACATATTCCAAATGCATATACTCTGGCACCTCATTCCAAGGCACTACAAAGCCTGCACCATGTGCACAGAAGACACTTCCCGTTGGATTTGTCGTATCTTCTTCACTATCATAACCAATGCGTTCTACCACTTCCGCACTATTATGACACACATCATAACCCTTTAATTCAAGACTTAGCCTTCCCATTCCCTTGGTATAGGAATACACTTCTGTCATATAATCCTGCATCGTTGCAACTGGTGCAGTACCAGTTAAAACTGCTATATCTCCATCTTCACGTGTGACATATTCCGGTGTCTCATGCTTCCCGAATCGATTACGAATATCGGTCATTGCACGACCGATTGCATCCACTGGCACTTCAAGTGTAAAACCATATACTGGTTCAAGCAATACACTCTCTGTTGACTTTAACCCTTGTCGTATTGCACGATAGGTTGCCTGTCTAAAATCTCCACCTTCTGTATGTTTTAAATGTGCACGACCTGTCACAATCGTAAACTTAATATCTGTAATTGCAGACCCCGTAAGTACACCTGGATGTTCTCGTTCCAAAATATGTGTCATAATCAGTCTCTGCCAATTCAAATCTAACACATCTTCGCTACAATTTGAGCACACACTAATTCCACTACCTGGTTCCCCTGGTTCCATCCAAAGATGTGCCTCTGCATAATGGCGAAGTGGTTCAAAATGTCCAACTCCCTCTACTGGTTTTGCAATGGTTTCTTTGTAAACAATATTCCCAGATCCAAACGCAACCTTAACACCAAAACGATCCAAAATTACTCTTCCAAGCACTTCCATCTGCACCTGCCCCATAAGCTGTGCATGGATCTCCTGTAGGCTCTCATTCCATAAAATATTAAGCTGAGGATCTTCTTCCTCAAGCTGTTTTAAATTCTTCATAAGCTCCACAGGATTTACCCCCTGTGGCACAATAATCTGATAGTTTAGAACAGGCTCTAAAATTGGCATTGTTTTGACAGTATTTATCCCCAGTCCCATACCCGGATAGGTCTGGTCTAATCCTGTCACCGCACATACTTCTCCCGTCTGTACTTTCTCCACCGCCTCAAATTTATCTCCGGAATAAATACGGATCTGATCTGCCTTTTCTTCTATTCCATTATAAGAAATTTTATCCTTCACATGCAGCACGCCACTTGTTACCTTAAGGTAAGTAAGACGAGCGCCTCTCGCATCACGTCCAATTTTATATACAAGTGCACCGAAGGCGCCCTCTTTATTCTTATGGATATCCTCGTTACTTACACATATAGTTTTTTCGTACTCTCCTTTTGCAAATAACTTAACACCTTCTAACAGGTTCTTTACCCCTTCCACTTTCAATGCCGAACCATAAAAGCATGGGTACACGAGACGTTTGCTTATCGCATCTGAAATCTCCTCTATAGAGAGGATTCCATTTTCCATATATGCATCCAGCAAGCTATCACTACACATTGCAATTTCTTCAAAGAATGTATCCACGTCTCCTGATTCTAGAAGCAACATATCCTCGCTAAATTTCAATCCGGTAAAATCAATACATCCATCAGAGAGCTGACTTCTTAACTGTCTGCTAATCTTCTCCTTATCAGCCCCATCCAAATCCATTTTGTTTACAAAAATAAATGCAGGAATCTGATAATGCTGTAATAGTCTCCACAAGGTCTTTGTATGTCCTTGCACTCCATCTGTACCACTAATCACTAAGATTGCATAATCGAGCACCTGAAGTGTACGTTCCATTTCTGCTGAAAAATCCACATGTCCCGGAGTATCTAAAAGAGTCATTTTTACTCCGTCTACATCAAGCTGTGCCTGTTTGGAGAAAATCGTAATCCCGCGTTCTCTTTCCTGAGAATCTGTATCCAGATATGCATCCTGATGATCCACTCGTCCAAGAGCGCGGATTTTCCCTGTCTCATACAACAATGCTTCTGATAAAGTTGTCTTTCCCGCATCTACATGGGCTATAATTCCAAGTACCATAGTTCCTCCAAAAGATTTATCATACATGACATCTTACCATTTATCATAAAAAAATACCACCCTCATATGAGAGTGGTATTATAATTTACTTTGCCAATAAAGTTTCTAGCTCTTTTCGCCCCTGCTGATAATGCTGAAAACAAATGGTGTGTAAACCAGCCTCTTTCGCACCAAGTACATTTGCTGGACGATCATCCAAAAAGACTGCTTCCGATGGATTGATATTGTAACGATTACAAATAAGCTCAAATATCTTTTTATCTGGTTTAATTACATGCTCCTGGAAAGAGAATACAGCGCCATCTACCAAAGGTAAAAAGTCAAGTTCATTGTCTAAGCATGCGTAGTAAGTAGGTTTAGACCAGTTGGAAAGAATATAAATTTTATACCCTCTTTCCTTTAATTCTTTTATCCAAGGTTTGGCATAATCGTATTGCGCAATCATCTTGGTTGGATCTTCAAAAATCTGTTCAATATATTTACGATACTCAGGCGCACTTTCTGCAAAAATATCAATAACTTCTTCCGTGGACATAATTCCTTTATCAAATTCTTCCCAAGCTGGATGGCGAACGGTTGCATTTGCAACTTTCTCAAACTCCTCACCTTCAAGTCCAAAGTCATAAAGCATCTTTCTCCAGCAAAAATCCACGAGTACCATTCCAATATCAAAAATTATAGTGTTAATCATATGGTTTCCTCCAAGTAATTATAATGAGGTATTTACTCCATTAATCGTTGCCTGTTCGTTTTCTTCCATAGGAATTACGAGACATTTTTGACCATTAATGACAGAAGAATGAATCTTGTTTGCTTTTTCTGGTTTAACATGAAGCACTACATCGTAGTTATGAGTTTCAGCCATGTAGTTTTCGATTTCTTCTTCTTTTTCTTTGAGCTGAGTGGTGCGTTCTTCCAACTCCACATTTTTATCATCTAATTGTTTGTTAAGTGTTGCAATCTGACTTTCCATTTCTTTCTTTTCCAAACGAATTTCATTCTGGATAAGTGCTTTGGAATCGATAACATTTTCTGCTACTGGCACCTTTTCACCAAAGGCTTCATCAATTGACTTTTCGATGCGATTTGCCTTATCTTCTGGAACATTACTTTCTTCCAAAAGCTTGCCAAGGGTTGCTTTGTCTAAAACAAATGCATCTGCATCGTCATCATGTGTTTCCTCGTACTCTTCAATCATATCTGAAAGATTCTGCTGGATATCCATAAGAATATCTTCCGTGTGTTCATCTTCCGCACCGAGTACATTTCTTACGATAGAGTGGAATGCCATCTTCTGCTCTGTTGCAGTACGTTCTACTCCACAGCCAAGACCATTTGCCATAAATTCTGAATGTGGTTCTTTGGTATTCTTGGTATAGAAAAGAGTGGCATGGATATCGGTACTTCTGTCAGTAAATGCAGGGAATAAAAATGCAGTATCTGGTGCACCAACTACCCAGTCACGAACACGAGAGCCAATACGTCCTTCTGCCTCCAAATATCCAAGTCCTGGTTTTGAAAGAGCCACAGGACAGATTGCACAGATAAGATAGTTATATACTTCTTCTGACTCATCCAAATCGTCATTATCACTGGTGCGTGTCATAACGTCATATGTATCATGATAGAGAAGGATGAGGTAATTTCCTGTGTAATCATACGTATCAATTACCAAATCATAATAGGTTTCTAGCAGAGCTTCGTCCTCTAACTTTGTATCACGAAGCGCCATTAAAATCTGTTGTCTTCCGCCAACCGCCTCTTCCTCTAATGGGAAGGATAATTCTAAGAGATTGTTACCAAAAGTACCAGAAAGTGCCTTGTTGGCAATCTCTAAATATTTATAATATTCTTCTTCCTCTAAATTTAAAAACTTGCCGCCGAATTTGCATACTTTATTGCGGTTGCCATCAACATAACAACCTACCAGACGAGTAAAACTTGCTTCTTCTTTTTTGAAGCGGCGTTTGAGTTCTAATACTTCTTTTTTATTCAATTTCCTATTCCTCTTAAAACAAGCACTATCCTCTTGTTCTCTTCCAATAATTTTTCATCTTATGGTCTTCTGAAAAAGTAATTTCTCTGCCCAAATATTTTGGTGGCTCAAAAGCTCTAGCGTCTTCTTCGGTTGGGAACTCAACTTCTCCATAAAAGAATTCTCTCTCTGTACCTTCATCGACACAAGCCACTTCCAATTTCCATTCTCCCAAACGATATTTCTTATAGTCTTTTGTAATCATGGAAACACCTAAAAAATCCACTACATCATAATAAAAACTTTCATCGATTACTGTTTCAATTTCTGTACGTGTCAAATCGCCATCACCCTTAATTGTGATGCGGCATTTTGCATCGCCCGTTCTCTTATTCACAGCCCTACGAATACGCACCTCTGGCTCTGTCGAAATATAGCCTTGTTCTATTTCAATCTCACTGATAATTTCCAAACCGATTGGAAATCCGTCCATTAAAAATTTACGTTCAATTTCTAACATATCTTACCCCTCTTATTCTTATATTGCCTTGGTATTTAAGAACAAATCCAATACAATCTCTTGCTGCTCTTCTCTAGTAATGGTTGCCGTGCCATCGCCTTCCTGCTCACCATAATGTGCGTAGTAGGCATGGTTACCACCCTCAATTACTTCCTCTATCACATCATCAGGAAAATTAGCCTGACACTCTTTGTATTTTTCCATATTAAGCACTCTGTCTTCACTTCCATAAAAGCTGTATACGTCCATATCCAGACTGCTCAAATCCTCCAAACTATAAGCAGCCAAAAGTACGAGTGCATCTACTTCCTTGTCATGTGACGCACTAAAATCAGCTGCCATGGCTCCACCTAAAGAATGCCCCATCATGGTCCAATTCACAATGTGAGAAGCATCTTCCATAATATCTTCTGCAGCATTTGCACCGAAAATTGCAAGCTTTGCCGGCATCTTTACAAGGTATACTTCAAACCCGTGCTCTGCCAGTTCCAAAAGAAGTGGTGCATATGCCTTCTCATCTACTTTCCCCCCTGGATAAAAAATAATCCCCATCTCGGTATCTGCCCTGTTTTCGGAAGAATCAAACAGATAGTAACCATCTTTTTCAATAACTTCTATACTCTCATTTCCGAGCATTGCTTTTTTCGCAGTATTGGTCGCCTTATAATAATCATTTACCCAGAAAAGTACTGCACATAATACTGCAGCCAAAATGATAGTAACCATCATAATCAATTTGACATTTTTTACGTTCTTACTACCTATCTTTACCAACACAATACCTCCGCACCATCCTCAGTTACAAGCACCATGATTTCCCACTGTGCAGATGGTTTGCCATCTGCTGTGTATACTTCCCAATCATTTTCTTCATCAATATAAATTTCTACTCCTCCCATATTTACCATAGGCTCAATTGTAAAAATCATCCCTGGCACCATTAGCATATCTGTGCCTCGTTTTGTGTTGTAGCCAACCCATGGCTCTTCATGGAATTCCAGGCCGACACCATGCCCGCCAATTTCACGTACTACGGTATACCCATTGGCATAGGCATGATCATGGACAGCCTGCCCCATATCTCCTAAAAAGCCCCAAGGTTTTACTTCTTTCAAACCTAGCTCAACACATTCTTTTACTACTTCAACCAGACGTTTTTTCTCTGGACTTACTTCTCCAATACAGAACATTCTTGAGGAATCACTAAAATAACCATCTAAAATTGTAGAGCAGTCTACATTAATAATGTCACCTTCTTTTAAGACCACTTTCTCAGATGGGAAACCGTGACATACCTGCTCATTTACAGATGTGCATACACTGTATGGATATCCCTGATAATTAAGAGGTGCTGGAATACCACCCATTTCTGTTGTCATATCATGGACAATTTTGTCAATTTCCGCTGTATTCATACCTGCATGAATATGCTCCTCAATATAATCCAAAACTGCCATATTAATCTTGGCACTTTCTTTAATCTTTTCAATCTGTGCCGGGGTCTTTATGATATCTCTTGGAGGAACTCTGTGTCCCATCGCTGCAAATTTTGCAATTTTATCATCAAATGCCGCATGACATGCCTTATATTTTTTTCCACATCCACACCAACAAGGATCATTTCTTCCAATTTTAACTGCCATATTTTTTTACCTATTCATGAACAAGTGTGACATCACCGAAATCAATCCTGCTAAGCACACTGTCATCTACCTCATATTTATAGTCTTCTAAAAATGCTAAAAACTCTTCCTCATAAAAGTCAAAATCTTCATAGGATACTCCATGCATCATTGCATAAATCATCTGACTCTTCTGGGAAACCGCAATTTTATACATCGTATTATAAACATCTTGTTTTGTAATTCCAAGACGTTTTTCTTTTTCCTCATCTACCAAATCATTCCAGAAATCTTCTACTTCATTTTCTAAAATTTTCTGTTCTTCATCTGTCAATGTGATATCTAATTCAAATGAAAGCTGGTAAAACAATTCATCATGAATTGCCATTGACATCGCTTCATTTCTCGCCGCATGGCTAATATAAGTGCCATCCGTATGTACATTCCAATATTTTCTTGTATCTTCCGGATCATAGATAATCGCCTGTTCCTGAACCTGTGCCTCCTGATGTGCCACATATACTGCAAAATTACGGAGTGTAATTTCACTCCCTTCCACCATTGCAACTACCTTATCCAAAGATTCGTAATATACAATATCTTCTCGGTTTAATCTTGTATCAACTGCCACAAAACCCATGATAATGGTGATTACAAGCAATATAAAAGTAACTTTGTATCTTTTTATAAACTCTATCATCTGCATCATCTCTCTTATAATATACGCCGAATTGCCGTAATTGTACTGCAGGTCACACTGCGGTTACAGGTAATTCCAGCTCTAGAGGACTGTGCCTCTACAATTTTCCCATTTCCAATATAAATAGCTACATGTCCTGGATATACCACGATGTCACCTGCTCTCATATTTTCAAACGAAACAGCTTGTCCAATTCTCTTAAATGCCTGCGACTGTCTAGGTGTCGTAATCCCAAAATTTGCAAAAACCAGCTTTACAAAGCCTGAACAATCGCAACCATTTGTAAGACTGTTACCTCCATATCTATATGGATATCCCACGTACTGCAATGCAAAATTTACAACAGACTGACCAGATACCCCTGTCGCATACGATGGGTCTGAAGAGCCTGTTAATCCACTTGCACCTGAGGAACCTCCACTACTACTCGTCGAGCCACTTGCGATAGCTTCGTTTGCTTCCCGAATTTCTTCTGCAATCTTTTGTGCTTTACTCTTTGCGGAAGCAATCTGTGAATCGTAGTTTTTTGATTTTCTCTTTAAAGTTGCTACAGCCGATTCAATTTCCTTTTCCTGATGCTGATATATCTCCTGCATCGTCAAAAGCTCATTCATATTTGCTTCCAAGCTTGAGGCCAATAGTTCTACTTCTTCCACCTTTGCTTTGTATTCATCCAAAAGCTGCCTATCTGACTTATGTACCTGAGAAACATATTCTACACGGTTAATCATATCTGTAATGCCATTTGCATTAAATATGGCATTTATAAGTGAGTCCTGTGTACTATTTTCGTACATATACTGGATACGCAATTTCATGGCCGCATACGACTCTGCCTCTTTTTGTTTGGCAGCCTCTAAGTCAATTTCTGCCTGCTCAATTGCCGCCTGTGTCAACTCCATATCTTTTTCCAAAATTTCTTTATCTGCCAAAAGGTCTGTCAACTCTTCCATCTTGGCTTCTAATTCTGCTTTGACAGCATCCTGTTCTTCTTGTAGATTGTTTAATTCTTGATTGACTTCATTTAATTCCTGTTGTGAAGCAAAGAAAAATTCTCCTTTTAAGAGATCAAGAAACATTCCTTCTGATGAACATAATGTTGTTAGCAACAAAACGACAGATAAACTCATAGCAATCTTTTCATGTATTCCTTTGGACTTTTTATTTCTTAAGAATTTCATCCAAACCTCCGAAAGCAGACCCTAATTGGATCTGCTTTTACTCTCTTTAGTACGCATAGCGCTCTATACAAATTTCAGTAATAACACCATCTTGGAAATAAATATCAAAGGATTGATACTCTTCTTCTCCGTAGTAGTACCATGTGTAATTCTCATAACCAGATTCTTCATCAATGTATAGGTAAGTTGGCTGACCCATAAATGCTTCCACTTCTGCATAAGAACTGTGGATATTTAATGCTCCATTTCCAAAGGTCAAATCCAATTCTGGTTCATCTTCATAATAAGCAGCTTCGTTATCTAATCGGATATAATCCACGGTACATTCTTCTAGTGAAAGCACCACATTCGTATCATTTGACACTCTAATCATTCCAACCATATAACCATCATCACCATTAATAATCATATTTTCGTAGGTATCGGGCTCTAATATAAAATTCTCATAGCCATCTTCTATTGTATATCCCATCTGGCAAAACTGCTCATATGTCATTGGAACCGAATATGCAACTCCCTTCAATGTAAATGAGTCATAGCCTTCTGCTAATGGTACGTCACCATCACCTAAAGTTTCACTATATCCATCGCTTTCATAACCATCATCATATAACTCATAACCTTCTAAGAAATCTTCCAAAAAGGCTTCCATATCACCATTGTACTCACGTTCAAACTCTCGCATAATTGCATCTACTGAAGTCATGAACAACGCCGACAACAATATCGTAGTTATAAGACTAATTGTCGCCCATACTCCACCTATGATAAGCAATATATTAGAGACTTTTGATTTTACCTTAAAATTAATTTCCTCATTATGCACATATGCAGTGTTTGCCTGAATCGCAAATACAAGCGCAATGATTGCGAGCACCATCGCAACTGGATTAATACAGCACAATAAAATTTCTATAATTGCAAATACAAGCTGCATCGCAAACATATTTTTCATTGGACGGCCTTCACTGTCTACTCTTACACCACTCATATCTTTATATTGCTGACTATTATACTGATTCTGGGTGTTCCCATAATTATAGTTTTCGGTATTATAATACTGACTATAATCTGTCTGTTGTCCCTCTGTTCTATTATATTCGTTGTTATCCATCTGTATATCACTCCTATATCTTGTGTCTAACTTCTATAATTTTATCACTAATATACTTGTTTTACAACTAAGACCTTATTCCCTATTTCTATAATATTCTCCTCTGTAGCATGATATTTCTTCGCAATATCCCATAAATCTTCCCCATCTTTTCGGACACACCCTATCATGCCTGGCTGTTTTTGTAAAGTCTCTATATCTAGTGCCTCTTCCTCAATCCTAAGAACATTGTAAACCCTATCTTTTTTCATTACAAACAGTCCTATTTCAAGAACTGCTTTTATCTCATATTCTGTATTATCTAATAGATTTACCTGAAGCTGTTCTAGCTTTGCATCCACCCAGTAATTTATCGAATCCGACATTCCATCTACTTCTATAAACTGTTCAAACGGTATCTGACTCATTGCATGTGAAAACGGCAAACTATCCTCTGTGGTATTATACAAAATATGTACATTTAATAAACCTTCCACATGGATTCCATTTTCCCTTTTCTGAATACGGTCGATGGAAATCCTTCCACTACTCCCGCATATTTGTAAAATTTTTTCCTGATTTGGCTCAATCCGATCCTGTTCCATAAGTCGTATCTTAGAAACATTTTTTACAAGCAGCTGATAAAAAGGCACCTCTTCCCTTTCCATATGCAGTTCCGTATCCAATGCATATGCATCCTGTAGAATTTGACAATTTTCTTCACGATATATCTGAACATCTACCGACATCGCTAATTCCAGACCAAGCATTCTGTTTTCACCGTCATAATCTCCTCTTGGTTCAAGTTCAATCTCCAATGGTTTCAAGGTCGCCCAAAAGATTTCGTCACCCTGCATATGGTCACAATCCAACTCACCACTAACTGGCACGCTTGTTTCGTAACACTCATATTCCCCTGTGTTTTCACTACGATATAGCACCCACACAACCGCATCCATCTGTAACACAATTCGGTCACCTTGCAGTTCGATTTCCTCATTTCTAAAATCTACTTGATAAAATACCAGTTCACCTATATTCGTTCTGGAATTTGGAAGTAACATTTCCTTTTGCATATGTATCACATCGCGTTTATCCTCCACTAGACAAAGCACTGGAACTTCCTTTGTCTTTTGCTGAAATCCTTTTTCCTTTATACATCCACACAGACAAATATTTTCTTCCTCCATGCTTCTTGCCGCGATATTTAGAACTGCACGCACCACGAGTTTTCGAGAATTAATAATTCCCACTGACAGATCTTCAACGCTGGCATTTACAGTCAGCTTATCAATATCCTCAATTTCATCCAACACCAGTTTCTCTTGAAAGGGAATATCACCCATTACACTTTCTAGTCGATGATCTTCATCATCACTTTGATACAGACTAGAAAAATGTAGTTTTCCAGTAATCCATATCACTTGATTCCCTTCTTTTATATCCTCTAATACAACGTCTCCTTTTGTATAAATCATCCTCACCACATCTGGCTTATTATCGCGTATGATATAGTCATCATCTAATGTAATCTGTGTGAATGCTTTTGCCTTTTCTACAAGCTGTGTGCATATATGTTTGTCTAATTCCATAAAATCCCCCTTTATGCAAACGAATGTCTACAACATACATATTCATCAGTCTATAAATTTATGCTTTTTTAATATTTTCTTGTCGTTTTTCGCATTGCTTTTCCTTATTTCCTTTTGTATAATATGGAAGAATTGTAAAAACTTATGAGGTAAACAAAATGAGAACAATATTATCTTTTGCACTTATTTTTCTTTTCCTTTTATTTGGCTATATCCTTTTAGGATTCTTCTGGCTCTATGGAAAAATCAACAAAGAAGCTGCAGACCTTGCCCAGCTTCGTATTGTGCAATTTATTTTTAAGTGTGTACATAAAACAGCTGGCATTCGGCTTACTGTTATCGGAGAGGAAAATGTTCCAACTGATGAAGCTGTTTTATATGTGGCAAATCACAGAAGTATGGCAGACATCGTAGTTGCATATGCTAGAACACCACGACTTACTGGTTTTGTAGCAAAAGACGTAGTAAACAAAGTACCAGCGCTTCGTGCCTGGATGAAACGTCTTCACTGTGAATTCCTTGATCGCGATGACATCAAGCAGGGAATGAAAGTTATCTTAAGCTGTATTGACAAAGTGAAAAATGGTATTTCAATTTTCATTTTCCCAGAAGGTACACGCAACAAGAACAAAGATGACTTAACCGATATTGGTGAATTTAAAGATGGAAGTTTCAAAATTGCTTCCAAGACAGGATGCAAAATTGTGCCTGTTGCCATTACCGGCACCAACCGTATTTTTGAAGACCATGTCCCATTCATCAAATCTGCCGAAGTCATCATCGAATACGGAAAACCAGTACTTTTTTCTGAATTAGAAAAAGAAGACCAAAAGCGCATCGGTGCTTATTTCCAGAATCAGATTCACGAAATGTTACTTGGACATAACGAATTAATGAATAATTAATAAAAAGCTGTAGCACTTGCAAATCGCAAGCTCTACAGCTTTCTTGTTATCCTATATCAATTTCTTAGATAATTCTTGTTATCATCCTAATTAGTGCTTTTCATACAACACGAGCTGCTGGCCCTGTGCAATTACTTCCCATCCCCATTCGTTATACATGGCATAAGTTCCATCATTATAATTCGTCAAAATATATTTTGCATCTGTGGTCGCATATACTTCATTGATATATGATTCAGTACACAAATTCACGCCCACGCCTTCTGGTAAGTAATAGCAATAATTCGTGTTAACATTTGGGTATACATAAAGCACTGTGTTTTCCCACGCATTCTCACTTTGTGAAGCCTCAAATGCAGTGGTTAGAAGTCTAGCATCCGCTTCTACGATACTTCCCGCACCACCTTCTCGTGGCAACACAAATGTATATACATCTCCACGATATTGCCATCCAACTAATCCAAACACAACAACAAGACCGATAATAAAAGCTTTATTCTTTGGAATAAAACACATGGTAAGCAACATCTGCAATGCAACAATGAGCGACATAATATGTCTTGAAACCTGCTCTTCTGTATAGAAAAGCACAAGTGCCCATACGATACAGATACACATAAGGACTGCTATAATCCCGGTAATAATCTTTTCGTCTTTCCATGTCTTTTCCTGCTTCTTTCGCATCAATACAGACACAATTATTAATCCCAACAAAATCAAAAAGCTGATAATTGATGCCGCATAAAATGTCTTGAAACTCATCATAAATCCAATGAGCCCAATACCGTCGTAAATCGTTGTAGTAATCACTTCTTTTAAGAAAGCAAACGCACCACTCTCAAACAGAGTCTTAAAAATCTGAAGATTAATGGTGTCGTACAGATACGCGGCACAACGCGGCATCACGTACAATACATATGCTCCGCCAAAAGCCCCTATTGTAACCAAGCTTGCTACAATACTTTCCACTTTACGTAATTTAAAATGATAAAATGCTGGTATAAACACAAAGATTAAAAACCATGGTCTACATACCGCAAAATAAAACACGATAAAATACGCAATTCCAAGTGACACTCTGCCATATTTTTCCCTCTGAAAATAAAGCAAAAATCCAATCAGCACCACAATTGCTGCGTTAAAAAGCGCCTCTACCATACCAGACATCAAATATCTCATAGACGCTGGAAAGGTAAGGAATAAAAGGCAAATTACAATGCACTGCCATTTTTCTGGTTTTGCCAAATAATAAAACACACCAAACGCTAGCATCATAATTACGATGTTAAACACAATCATGTGAAATGGCGATATCCCAAATACATATCCAAGTAGTACATATGGGAACAGTACGAACGCTGGCCATGCCCCCAATGTCCCCACTTCTGCAAACGAACCATTGTATCCAAAATATCCAAGTGGTGCTCCGAACTTTACAATCGCCTCAATCTGCTCATAATAAAACACTTCGTCATTCCAAAGTGAAGCAAATGGACTCACTTCCCAAATTGTCATCCCTTGTAATGCTGCAAACAATATACAAGCAAGCAATGGAATACACGCAAACGCAATCAATCCTATATCTAATTTTATGCCCATTGGCAATTTCTTTTCTTTCATGGTAATTCCCTTCAATAAAAAGTATATGTTGATTATAGCAAAAGTTAATGCAAAAATAAATACGAATTAGGGGCTCAAAGGGACTCAAAATCGACACAAACAAAAAAATAAGAGAAACATTGATTTCTCAATGTTTCTCTCACTTTTACCTAATGCCGGCGACCGGAATCGAACCGGTACCGTATTGCTACGACAGGATTTTAAGTCCTGCGCGTCTGCCAGTTCCGCCACGCCGGCATATAAGCTCCGCCCGCCGAACCTAATGCTCAACAAACAAAACTTAATGGGCGGAGGTGGATTCGAACCACCGAAGCAATTTGCAGCAGATTTACAGTCTGTCCCCTTTGGCCACTCGGGAATCCACCCATTTATATATCAGAATTACTCCTGACAAGTTGAAAGTATAGCACACGAAGTCCAATTGCACAAGACAATTTTCGATTTTATTTTCACTTTTTCTTTGATTTCTATGTACTATCAGAAAACCCATTCAAAAAGTATTGCATAGAGTTCCCTTATATAAAAACTTGGGAATATCCAAACCGAAGTATGACTTGGCGAACTCCCAAATCCTAATTCTACTTCTCTTGCTGTAATCCCAGCTCTGTATGTATGGTAATCACTTGTAATTACTACAATATCACTATTTAAATCATTCTCTGCAATAATTTCTTTCGCATAGAGAATATTCTCTTTTGTCGACGCCGCCCTATCTTCTCTAAAGATACGATTCTTATCAATCCCTTTATCCACCAGCCAGCGATACATACACTCTGCTTCAGAAATATTCTCATCATCACCCTTACCACCTGTCACAATACATGCGGCATCTGGATTCTTACTCAGATAATCATATGCTTCTATCAGTCTTTCTTCTAAGGATAAACTTGGTTTGTCATCATTAACCTTACATCCAAGCACTACCACAGTTGCATTCTCTGCAGGTACTTGATTGCACGCAGAAATCATGCAGCCTGTTTCAATCACTACAAGTACAATAACAGTTGCTATCCCTATACCTGCTACACTAATAGGAACTCTCATCTTGTCACTCTTCCACAATTTCTTTATTTGCATATGCACTTCTGGCATATATCCCACATACAAAAGGAACAAGACTGCAACTACAATCCCAGTGACATTCCCAATCCCCAGTCCTTTTACCACAATCGCTGATATTATCATCCACGCCAGGAATATACTCCCAGCCACCAATCCAATCTTCCGTCCTAATTTCATACATACCTCCGATTTTATTGTTATAGCGCATTTATATTTTTTGTTGCTTGCAACCTCAGAATTAAATTATTTGAAAACAGAATTCTGTGTCCTAAAAAAAGGCAGTAAAAAAGACAGCCAATCGATCTGCTGTCTTTTTAGGAGAAGGTATTTTTACTATGGGGTTAGTAAAAACTATATATAATGTATTGGGGGGTTTTTACATGGATTATAATAGCACCAATCCCATGATAAGTGTGCACAAACTTAACAAAAGTTTAAA
>JAFQWG010000090.1 GCA_017407605.1 Agathobacter sp.
CTTCTGATTGCAATACTAAGCTTTTCGTTGCTTACGCACCATATACTGGTGAATAAGTTATAGAGCTGAACTTATTATGGGCAGCTGTCGTTAGGCGGCAGCTGCCTTTTTTATTTTAAAATAATAGAAAAGGGAGGAACACTATATGGCACATGATGTTCTTCTGAAAATGGAAGGCATTTCAAAAACATTCCCAGGTGTAAAAGCTTTGGATAATGTCTCCTTAGAAGTAAAAGCCGGAACAGTTCATGCACTTATGGGCGAAAACGGTGCTGGAAAATCTACATTGATGAAATGTCTCTTTGGTATCTATGCAAAAGATGGTGGACATATCTATCTGGATGGAAAAGAAGTAGACTTTAAGAGCAGCCGTGAAGCTTTGGACAATGGTGTTGCTATGGTACATCAGGAATTGAATCAGGCTCTTAAAAGAAATGTAATGGATAATATCTGGTTGGGCAGATATCCAAAAATTGCAGGTCTTATGGTAAATGAGCATAAGATGAAAGAGGACACAGAGGCAATTTTTGAAGAACTTAAGATTGATGTAGATGTACATCGTATCATGAGTACCATGCCAGTTTCACAGAGACAGATGGTAGAGATTGCAAAAGCAGTTTCTTATAATTCAAAGGTTATCGTATTTGATGAGCCAACTTCTTCTTTAACAGAAGAAGAAGTAGAACATCTTTTTGAAATTATCAATATGCTTCGTGACAGAGGTGTTGGTATTATTTATATTTCTCATAAGATGGCTGAAATCAAACGTATTTCGGATGAAATTACGATTATGAGAGATGGACAGTGGGTTGCAACAAAACCTGCGGCTGAATTGGAAATGAAAGATATCATTCGTCTGATGGTAGGTCGAGAACTTACAAATCAGTTCCCACCAAAAACAAACAAGCCAGGCGAAGTTGTATTAAAAGTAGAAAATATTACAGGTCAGTACAATCAGTTGAAAGATGTATCTTTCGAAGCAAGAAAAGGTGAAATCTTAGGTATTGCTGGTTTGGATAGTTCTGGCCGTACGGAAACATTGGAAAGTATCTTCGGTATTCGTACTAGAAAAAGTGGAACTATTACTTTAGATGGCAAACAGTGTCTGAATAGAGATGCTGGTGAATCTATCAAGAATGGTTTCGCTCTTCTGACAGAAGAAAGAAGGGCAACAGGTATTTTTGGCGTTCTTAGTATCAAGGACAATACGGTTATTTCAAGTTTGAAACGACATAAAAAATTTGGTATCTTCTTAAGTGATAAGTCCCAAAGAGAAGATACACAGTATTATATTGATGCAATGCATACCAAGACACCATCTCAGGAAACAAAGATACGAAGTTTGTCTGGTGGTAATCAGCAGAAGGTTATTATTGGTCGCTGGCTTTTAACAGAACCGGAAGTATTGCTTTTGGATGAACCTACACGTGGTATTGACGTAGGTGCGAAATACGAAATTTATCAGCTGATTTTGGATTTGGCAAACAAAGGGAAAACAGTACTTATGGTTTCGTCTGAAATGCCAGAACTATTAGGTGTTTGTGATCGAATCATCGTTATGTCAGGTGGTCGTGTTGCCGGAGAAGTAGATGCGAAAACTACTACTCAGGAAGAAATCATGACCTTGGCAGCGAAATATGTATAAGGAGGAAGAGATTCATGGCAAATCCTTTAAAGAAAATACAACAGGTTCAGGCTGATTATAAACAGTTAGATGCAAAGGATAAGAGACAATTTTGGGTTGACGGAATTTTAAACAATGCCTTATACATCCTTATGGCTATCTTTGTTATATATACAGCAAGTGTAAAACCAAACTTTTTAACATTAGGTTCTTTGGCGAACTTAATTACACAGGTGGCAGCATATCTTCCAATGGCACTCGGTATTGCAGGCTGTATCGTATTAACCGGTACAGACCTTTCAGCGGGCCGTGTAATGGGTTTGACTGCAGCTGTTGCAGGTGTTTTATTACAGAAAACTGACTTCGTAAACAAAATGTTCCAGAACCTTCCAGAGATTTCAATCGGATGGATTTTGGCAGCAATGTTAATCGTAGTTATCATCGGTGCAATGATTGGTTTGGTAAATGGTTTCTTCGTAGCAAAATTTAGTCTGCATCCATTTATCGTAACCTTATCTACACAGCTTATTACATATGGTATTATCCTCTGGTTCTTTGGTTTAAATGGAAACAACGGACAGCCTATTTCTGGTTTAAGTAGAGAATACAAAGACTTCGTAGGTGGAGAGATGTTCCGCTTGGGCGGCGTTGCTATTCCTTGGTATGTACTTTATGCAATAATTCTTGTAATCGTTATGTGGTTCATCTGGAACAAAACAGCATTTGGAAAAAATATGTTTGCTGTAGGTTCTAATATGGAAGCTGCAAGAGTTTCTGGTGTAAATGTATTCTGGACAACTGTTTTGGTACATACTCTTGCAGGTGCTATGTATGGTTATGCTGGTTTCGTAGAAGGTGTACGTAGTGGTTCTGTAGCTGCAAGTACTGGTTTAAACGCAGAATGTGATGCGATTGCAGCCTGCGTAATCGGTGGTGTATCATTCGTAGGTGGTACTGGATCTATCTCAGGTATTATCTTGGGTGTGTTCGTATTACGTATCATCTTCGTTGCTCTTACAATGCTTGGTGTAGACTCATCTTCACTTTATATCATCAAAGGTGCAATTATCCTTTGTGCATGTGCATTAGATATGCGTAAATACTTAGTAAAGAAATAAGAGTGACATAAATGGAAGATAATAAAGAAATGTTAAATGAGAATTCACAGAATGAAGCGGAAAAGAAACCAAGAGAGTTTCGAGGTTTGTACAAACATGTAAAGATTTCTGTGAAAACGCTGGATCGCATTATAGTGGGGTGTATTGCAGTTATTGTGATACTGGTTGCACTTGATTTGCGTAATCCAGGATTTACGATTACTTTTGATTCCAAGGGTGGTACAGATGTGGCACCACAGAATCAGATGTATGGAGAGTTGTTAGACGTTCCGGAAGACCCAACTCGTGAAGGATATGAGTTTTCTGGATGGTATCTTGAGCCTTCCTGCGATGAATTGTGGGAGGAAGAGACAGACATTATTGAATCTGATTTGACTCTCTATGCAGGGTGGAAAGAAAAATAAAGAGATTTAGGGGATGTCGAGATAAGCAAATACTTATCTCGACATTTTTGTTTTGCTCAGTGTTGTATTTATTCCTAAGGAATGGTAAAATAACTCTAAGTATGGGCATGTTTAAGACTGCGATGCTGAAAGGAGGACAACCACATGGTAAAGTATTATAGAACTGACGATAGTCGTATCCATGAAGAAGAAAAAATTGATAATGGCGTATGGATAAATATGGTTGACCCGAGCGCAGAAGAAACAATGCTCTTAGCCGATTCCTTAGGCATCGATGTAGATGACTTAAGAGCCGCACTCGACGAAGAAGAAAGTTCACGTATTGAATTAGAAGATGGCTATACCCTTATCCTTATCGACGTTCCTTCCACAGAGATTCGTCATAAAAAGGTAATGTATACGACAATTCCACTTGGTATCATTCTGACACAGGATTTGATTATTACTGTGTGTACAGAAGACTTGCCAGTGCTTCAGGCATTTATCAATAACCGAGTAAAAGAATTTTCTACTAAGAAAAAACTTCGTTTTGTATATCAGATTTTATATCGTACAACAGTTGTGTATCAGGGACACCTTCGTACAATTGATAAAAAACGTAATGAAATTGAAGAACGAATTGAAAACGATACACGAGAAGACGACCTTATCGCATTGCATGAATTAGAATCTACACTGGTTTACTTCGCGACATCTCTTCGTGCAAATGGAAATGTATTAGATCGACTTACTCGTTATAAGAGACTGGAACAGTATCCAGAAGATAAAGAACTCTTAGATGATGTTATTATCGAAAATAAACAGGCTATTGAAATGACGGTAATTTACCGTGATATTATAAACGGTACTAGAGAATTGATGTCTTCGGTGCTTGATAATCGTTTGAACAACGTAATGAAAACACTGACATCAATCACTCTTATCATGGCTGTACCTACTGTTATTTCAGGTATCTATGGTATGAACTTAAATTCGGCAGGAATGCCATTTGCTACATCGCCATTTGGTTTTGTGATTATCTGTTTGCTGATTGTAGTGGTGTGTGTAGTTATGATGACTTTCTTGAAGAAACGGAAAATGTTATAAAAAAAGACTCCTTACGGAGTCTTTTTTATTTTCCTTCAAATCTACCACTTGCCCCACAAGGAAGCACAAGTCCAGTTTCTGATACAGGAAGTCCGATTTCGTTTGCTGTTGTAGTTCCATTAAAATCTTTTAAGGCTGTACTAATCATATAAGTAAGCACTGCTGGCTGTAAGCCTGTGGTATAAGAGTTTACCAAGAAGAATAATGGTTCATCAGTTAAAAGCTGAGCGCACAATTTGATAAGTGGATATACAGCGTCTTCAATTTTCCAAATTTCACCTTTTGGTCCACGTCCATAAGATGGTGGATCCATAATAATCGCATCATAGTGATTTCCGCGACGGATTTCTCTTTCTACGAATTTTACACAGTCGTCTACAATCCAACGGATTGGTGCATCTGCAAGTCCGGAAGAAACGGCGTTTTCTTTTGCCCATCCAACCATACCTTTTGATGCATCTACGTGAGTTACACTAGCACCTGCAGCTGCAGCGGCCAATGTAGCACCACCAGTATAAGCAAAGAGGTTTAATACCTTAACAGGTCTATTTGCTTCTTTGATTTTCTGTGAAAACCAGTCCCAGTTAGTTGATTGTTCTGGGAAAAGGCCCGTATGCTTAAAGCTAAATGGTTTTAAGTTAAAAGTAAGCTGTTCGCCGATTGGCAAATCATAATGAATGCTCCATTCGTTTGGCAAATCAAAGAATTCCCATTCGCCACCGCCTTTTTTACTTCTATGATAGTGACCATTTAATTTCTTCCAGTTTTTATTCTTTTTTGGAGTATCCCAGATTACCTGTGGGTCTGGACGAAGCAATACATATTTGCCCCATCGTTCCAGCTTTTCTCCTTGTGAACAATCGATTACCTGGTAATCCTTCCATCTATCTGCAATCCACATAATGAATTCCCTTTCTTTTATATATAATAGTTGCTAGATTCTTTTAATTCTTAGATAATAATATATGGTTTTGCAGAAAAAGTCTACTTCTTTTCTGAGGTAGAAAATTGTGTTTCGTATAAAAGGAGTGTATAATAAAACAAATTTATGTTTTATGATTTAAATAGTCAGAAAAGAGAAGTTTTGTGAACAAGAAAGAATTGCGAAAAGAAATCTTGGCGTGTCGTGACGCGTTATCAAATTATCAACAAGTGGAAAAAAGTAATTGTATTGCAAATCAAGTAATGCAATTAAAGGAGTTTCAAAAAAGCTCAAAGGTACTTTTATATGCTCCTACACGAAGTGAAGTAGATACACTTAATATCTGTTGTGCCGCTCACAAGTATGGGAAAGAAGTGTATTATCCAGTGGTACATGGAGAAGAGATGGAATTCTACCGTGTGGATGAAAACACAGAGTTTAAGGTGGGAACTTTTGGCGTTCACGAGCCAGAGACAGACGTGACAAATTGTTTTGCACCAAAAGAAGATGACAGCGTAGTTATGATTATACCGGGTGCTGTGTTTGATAAAGAAGGAAATCGTATTGGCTATGGCAAAGGGTATTATGATAAATATTTACAGAAACTTACGAATGTGCTAAAATCAGCAAGTGTTTGTAAAATGGCAGTTGCGTATGAATGCCAACTGGTGGATGTGGGTAAGATAAAAAGTGAAACACATGATGTGAGAATGGACTTTGTTGTAACGGAATGCAAATTAATAAATTGTGCAACAAAGTTTGCTTAGGAGGATGAAAAAATGAATGTTTTGGTGATAGATGGACAGGGTGGACAGCTTGGTGGACAGATTATTAAATCATTAAAAGCGAACTTTGAAGAATTGGATATTACTGCGGTTGGAACAAACGCAACAGCGACAGCGACGATGTTAAAAGCAGGGGCAAATCAGGCGGCTACGGGAGAAAATCCTGTAATTGTTGCGTGTCGAAAGTCGGATGTAATTGTTGGACCAATTGGCATTGTGATAGCAGATTCATTGTTTGGTGAGATAACACCGAGTATGGCAGTGGCAGTAGGGCAGGCAGATGCGGTTAGAATTTTATTGCCAGTAAATAAATGCGATAACCTTGTAGCTGGGGTTTCGAATGTAGCAATGAGTAATATTATTGATGATGTGGTTTGCAAGTTAAAGTCAATTGTGAAATAAGACTTGCGGTGGGTTTTGAATAATGTTATAATTCAATGGTCGTTCAGAAGAACGAGGGGAAAGGCAGAAGCCTTATAAAATGAATTTGTTAAAGATAATATAGTTTAAAATGATACTAAGAAGGTGTTGCTTTTTCCTCAGAAGAGGATGGAGTGCATCTTTTTTCATTGTAGAAAGGGAAAATATGAAATCTAGAAATGAAATTTTGAAACTTACTCTATCTGCTATGTTTTTAGCGCTGACATTTGTTATGCCATTTTTAACAGGACAGATTCCTCAGATTGGCTCTATGCTTTGCCCTATGCACATTCCGGTGCTGTTGTGTGGTTTTTTCTGCGGGGCACCATGTGGGCTTGCGGTAGGATTTGTTGCACCACTTTTACGTTCTTTTGTATTAGGGATGCCACCGATGTTCCCTACTGCATTTTGTATGGCGTTTGAATTAGCCACCTATGGTTTTGTGGCAGGTTACTTACATAATAAATTGCCAAAGAAGAAGGTAAGTGTATATGTGTCTTTGCTTTGTGCGATGATAATCGGACGCGTTGTGTGGGGAGCGGTAATGTTCTGCTGTATGGGTCTTGATACATCTAAGTTTGGATTTGGTGCATTTTTAGGTGGTGCGGTACTGAATGCGGTGCCTGGAATTGTTGTTCAGATTGTATTAATTCCAATTTTGGTAATTGCTTTGGAAAAACTTGTGAATAGAAATGAGTAGAAAAATGGAAAACTCTTATCGTTATTTTGAAAATCGAGAATGTCAGTACTATCCATGTCACAATATGGAACATGTGAATTGTTTATTTTGCTATTGCCCGCTCAATCATATGGAACATTGTCCGGGTAATCCACAGTTCATTAAAGTCAATGGAAAAAGGATCAAAGATTGTTCTGGTTGTAGATTTCCGCATGAACCACAAAACTATGATGTGATTATGCAGTTCTTGATGCAGAAATAAATATATTTGTATATCAATAATTTGATATAGATTCTATGCAAGGGGAAACAGGTGCAAATCCTGTACGAGCCCGTCGCCGTGAGGCATGAACGAAGTTGTTTGTCTATTCAGATGCCACAATCTGAAGAAAACCATTGGGGAGACCTGAGAAGGTGGACGAGTAACAATGCCAAGTCGAAATATCCGAGCATAGAGCTCCTTCATATTATAAAGCTGCGAGAGCCAGCTATCGAAGGAAATACTATTAAAAGGAGATTAAGAATATGACAAGAAAAAGTAACAAAACACTTTTGTCGCTCGTTCTTAGGACAATGCTTATTGTGGCTATGGCATTTAGTATGACAGCGTGTAGTGAC
>JAFQWG010000013.1 GCA_017407605.1 Agathobacter sp.
CATAATACCTCCAATTGTTTACCTTTCTTAAGTATTACATCATTTTTAAGTTTATAAACATTTTGTTTCAAATGTTACAAATTTATTACGCCTTAGGCATTATAACAAAGGCTTTTGCATTTGTCAAATATTGGTTAAAAATTTTTATGGAAAATATTCTCCTAAAACTGCCTGAATTAACTGTGTTTGTGCATCGTCCTTGGATAATCTTGTCCTCTTGTTTCCTTGTTCACTTTGATAAATTCTCTCTTCTTTCTTGTTCTGCATATCATTTATGACCTTCTCATCAGCTTCCTCTTCTGTTTCTTCTGTGATAAATGCTATGTATCCTTCTACTTCCTTAATCACATGACTGACCTGTTGTCTTATCTGCATGATTTTTCTAAGTAAAACCAATATGAGCAGGCAAATCAACACCTGCATTGCAAGTAATATTTCAAACTGCATATTCTTTCTCTCCTTTCTACACTTTTATAAATGCTTGTCCACATTATAACAACTTACTTTTACATATTTTGTCGAAATTTGCGGGTAGTAAACTTTGTTGACTTTTTGCCTTTTGGGTATAATATATAAGTAGAAATTCTTTTACATACAGAAAGGATACGTTATGAAAAAAATCGTTATGACAGGTGGCGGAACTGCCGGCCATGTAACACCAAATATTGCTCTTATGCCAGCTTTAAAAGAAGAAGGCTACGACATTCACTATATTGGTTCTTACAACGGAATCGAAAAAGGCTTAATCGAAGCACAGAATATTCCTTATACAGGAATCGACTCTGGAAAGCTTCGTCGATACTTTGATATCAAAAACTTTTCGGATCCATTCCGTGTAATAAAAGGATTTGCTCAAGCAGTAGGTCTTATGCATAAAATCAAACCAGATATCGTTTTTTCAAAAGGTGGCTTCGTTTCAGTTCCAGTTGTTTTGGCTGCAAAAATATGTAATATCCCTGCCATTATTCATGAATCCGATATCACACCAGGTCTTGCTAATAAAATTGCAATTAAAGGTGCAAAAAAGGTATGTTGCAATTTCCCAGAAACCTTAAAATACCTTCCTGCTGATAAAGCTGTCCTTACCGGTTCACCTATTCGACGCGAATTACTTTCTGGTAACAAAGAAAATGCATATACATTGTGTGGTTTTCCAGCAGAGAAAAAACCTGTACTCTTAATTATTGGAGGAAGTCTTGGCTCACGTGCTATTAATGAAGCAGTACGAAAAGTGCTTCCTGAGCTTTTAAAAGAATTCCATATCATTCATTTGTGTGGAAAAGGAAACCTTGATGAGAATCTCATTGGTACTATGGGCTATGCCCAATTTGAATATGTAAGTGCAGAACTTACCGATATGCTTGCTCTTGCAGACTTAGCAATCTCCCGTGCAGGTGCAAACTCAATTTGTGAACTTCTTGCATTACATAAACCAAACATTTTAATCCCATTATCTGCCGCCGCAAGTCGCGGTGACCAGATTTTAAATGCAAACTCTTTTGCAAAGCAGGGATTTTCTTATGTAATCAAAGAAGAAGATGTGACCGATAACGTATTACTTTCCGCTGTAAAAGAAGTGTTTAAAAATCGTCAGCAATATATTGATGCTATGTCAAACAGTGGACAGATGGATTCCATTGCAACTATCATGGAATTAATTAAACAAGAAACAAAATAAACAAATCAAAAGCCCATGCGCCTGCATCTGCAAGCACATGGGCTCTAATTATTTTATTCTTAAAACAACTCTTATTTTCTTCCCCACTTATCATATTCTGCAGGAAGTAACTTACAAGCAAAAATAGCTGCCACACAAAAGATAATAACAATATATGTCATTGCATGTGTACCAAACAAGTCATTTCCATTTAATGAAACATTTCTAAGGTTAACCCAAATAAGCCCTGGTCCAACAGCTCCTACGATAGAGTTTACAATACCCTGAAGAGCAAAGAACATAGATGGATAACTCTTTCCTGTTTCACGTTTCTGTTCAGTCGCAATCTGTGTAGGCATCGCTGTAGGTGCCGAGAAGAATGCACCGATGCCATAACTACAAATTACACCACCTGTAGCACCTAAAATCATACGAACCATTGCATCTGGAACCCAAATAACGTATGCAGCACTCATACATACCATACCTAATGCAAAAGAAGCAAGTGCTGTCTGGAAAGCAAATCGATAGCCCTTCTTTGACATAACCATACGGTAGAAAATCAACATAATTGGAACTGGCGCAAATGCAGAGGCATTGATAATTGCAATCTGGAAACCATTAAGTCCCATAGGACCGCTAATTAATACATTCTGTCCTGACAAAAACATCTGTAAGCCCAAATTAAAACAGCCATGGATTACCAACCAAGCACAAAAGGCTTTGCTGCTTAATGTCCATTTTACACCTTCTATCATGCTGACAGGTTCTTCCTCTTTAACCACACCTTCATCTTCACCATATTTTTTCACTGCACCTGGCATAGTGGAATCTTCCTTAATCAAAAATACAGCAATTAAAATTGTTAAAGACAATGGCGCAAAGTAGAGACCAATTTCACGAATGTTAATACCAAAACCGATAAATACAGGAATTAAAGCATAAGCAATTGAATACTGAATAGTATCAAATGCAGCCTTAATATTTGTTAAAAAGATTCTGTCATTATCTGTAGCTGTGATTTCTGCATAAGTACCGAATAAAGCATTGATTGCCAATGTAAAGAACGATACAAAGATTGTCAGCAATACACCAAAATAGATACTGTTTGCAACACTATTTTCCTCAAGTGAAAGAGGAAAACAGAACATTACATAAGCTGCTGTCATCACAATAGCCCCTACCAAAATTGCAGGACGTTTTCTTCCCCATGGTGTCTTTAAGTTCTGAACAAATGTAGCTACTGGCACTTCAACCAATCCATCCATCAGAGATGAAATAGCTTTTAAAACACTGAATAATCCTACTGCTACAATTGTTTTTGCAGCAAATGTCCAATTTTCCACATCTGCACCGAAACCTGCTACCTGTAAAGCATCTACTAAGTATACACTGATAATAGTACTAAGCATACAAGGCCCAAACGATGCAAATGCAAAAAATGGAATCTGCCATCTTTTGAGTTTTCTCATAATAATAATCTCCTATCTTTTGTTTTTATTAAAAAATGCTATCGCATCCTTCGCCACGGACATGTCAGGTGACATACTTTTATCAATAAAAGACATGATTCTGAGTGTCATTTTAATTCTACGACATTCTTTTATGATAAGTTTAGGATTTACTTTTGCTGGAGTAGCCGCGACATAGTTTTGGAAATTTTTCCAATAAATCTTGTTTAATGCTTCTTCACTCAATGAAAATCCTCTTTGAACAAAATCATCTGTATTGATTAAGTATCGACCATCTTCTCTCATAATACGATTTGTCTCTGGTTGGAACAGTCCATCAATTAAATCCATACGAGCGATGCACTCCTCTTCGTTGAAGGTTCCAGCATTCTCCGCCAATACACATCTTGCACCAATATCGGTTCCATAAAGGATTCGATCCTGATACTTTTCAAAAAAGACTCTAGCTTCTTCTATATTTTGAGAAAGATTCACATATATTTCTAATCCCGGTGTAATATCCACCATCATGTTTGGATAAGTGTCTAATAACGCTGACAACCTTGGAAGTTGTGCTGACATAAAGTACAGATGCGCAAAAATAAACTTGATTTTGGGATGCTTCTTAAGTATTACCTCCATCTGTCTATATTGCTCCTCATTATTAACATATGTATCATCGTAAAGTTCTCCGGCCATACGAATATGACGAGGTGCCTTTTCTGGTTCCCAACAGGTTTCTGGATCATTAAGATGCCACAAAACAGGGAACTGCGTCTTCTCAAGATAATCCCATAATGGCTCCCAGCAAGAAGCATCAAAACCCGGTATTGCTCCCATAATCTTTCGCATGGAAGGTTTTCCCTCTATAATCTTAAGTCCATCGCAGCCGCAACGACGCATGTTATCTATAAACTTTGTCAAATATTTTCCAATCTCGTTACCATGGCGGAAATATTCACTGACATCAAAACTAGTAAACACATAAAAACGATCTGGATATTTCGCCTTCGCCATCAGCGCATCTGGCACACTAGTCAATCTCTTTCTATGTGGAACAAGCACCAAATTTGCCATATCAATACCATTTCTGTCCATAAAAGAAATCAATGTTTCTGCTTCCAATGGTAAACTATAGTGTATGTGAGCATCGATTCTTTTTTGAATATTCAACACGAAACCTACCTCCCCCAAATACTAACTCCATTTTATCATATCCTGTATGTCTTTGAAAGAAAAAATGCGTATCGTAAGATACGCACCTTCTATTTATTCTATTTTTAAGCTTTCACACAATGCTTTTGCTTCTCCCTCATCCACTTCGCCTGGAGTCCAGCTAATCAGATTTCTATTATCCATATCCTTATAGCGTGGAATCAAGTGCATATGAAAATGAAATACCGTCTGACCAGCAGCCTCGCCATTGTTCTGCACTAGATTATAACCATCACAACCTAATACTTTGGTTGCATGTCTAATCACTTTCTGTGCTACTTTTGCTACCTTAGCTAATACATCTGGCTCTATCTCATAGATATCCGCATAGTGATTCTTTGGAACAACTAATGCATGACCTTTGGTAGCTGGTCCCGCATCCAAAAACACTCTAACATCTTCGTCCTCAAAAATAGTGTTTGTAGGAATATCTCCATTTGCAAGTTTACAGAAAATGCAATTGTCCTGTTTCATCTTATATTCTCCTTTTTCATCAAATTCTTTTAGAATAAGAATACCTGATCCAACATACGAAGCGTTGTAAAGTTACCCTTTGCTGTCATTTCACCAGTCATAAATGCTCTTTGGAATGTCATGCGACCATCCACAATGGACTGTAACACATCAACTGACATTTTTGCATATACATCTACATCATTACTCTGTCCGTAATGTACTTCTAATTGGTCATCCTTTACTGCGATATATAATGGATTTTTATATCCTTCAATCGTCACAGAATAAGTCGCACTAAAATCATCCTGTGGTACAAAGTGACTCTCAAAATCTTTTACAAATGGTTCTCTGTCTTCTCCGGCAGTCTTACCAAGCATATCCTTGAACATAGAAGCAAGTTCTTCGATATCTTCCTTCTGCTGTTTTACATAGCTATCATCAGATACATATTTTGATAACTGTTCGCTTTCCTGTGGAGTAAGGTTCATCTGCTGAGTACGAAGCACGCTCTGTTTTACCGCCATATTACTAGTTGGAAGACTCTTCATCTTCTGTGAAATCATACGATAAAGGTTTTCTGCCTTCTTTTCAATAATCAAAGTGTATTCTGAGTTCATCTGGAAACTTACTAAACTTTCCACATAACCGCTAAGCGCTGGACATGGAAGACCACCAAGGATTTCCCATGCATTTGTAAGAGTAAGCACACCTTCTCTTTCTCCATAAGTGGTAGACATTACAATTGGCTGCATATAAAGCTCACTGATTTTGTTCTTGTCGCCATATAACCAGCATGCATCCAAAAACTGCTGCATATATCCACCAATACCAAGCCACTCTACAGTCGTTGCAAGGATAATTCCATCTGCATCCTTGAAAGTCTGAGGAAGAGTTGCAATCTCATTTTTATGTTCATAGATATTGTAACGCTTTACCTGTACACGAAGTTCTTTTAATACATCTTCCATCTTGTCCAAAACATATAATGTAGGATCATCTAAAAGTCCACGTCCACCGTAATAAATATTTATCTTCATTTTTTACCTCACGTATAATCTTTTGTCTTATCTAAGTATATAAATTTTGTGCGGTAAAATCAATCTTTATATTATATAAAACGGTATTTTACATCTGCAAATCGTATGCTATCACCGGGAACTAATGCACGTCTTTCCTTATAATTTAATAGTTCTTCATTCACATATGTTCCATTAGTGGAATTCATATCTTCTATATAATATACATCATCAACCCATTCGATTTTTGCATGAAACTGACTGATGGTATCTTTTTTAATTTGTAGTTTTACCCTATGGCTTTTCCCTACGACACAAATTAAATGTCCTATCTCAAAATCAGAAAAATTTTCTTTTCCTTCATATACTAGTATTCCCTGTGCTACATCCTTCCAATTGGATAGACATACCGTTGGATGTAAATTAATTTCTGCCGTCTCTTCAACTATCTCCGGATATACCACCTCTGGAACGCCCTCGTCTCCCTGTTTCTTTTCTATAAAAAAATATGTTCTTGCACTTTGCATTATTTTATGAAAAAAATTTACAACTCGATCTACCATATCATCCGGCTCTTCCTTTTTCGTTTCAGCCTCTGCTTCTTTCCATAATATATCGTCTGCTTCTTTTTTTGTTGGTTCAACAGTTGGGACCATCTCCATCTTTTCATCAAGAAGTATTTGTTTAATATCAGAAATAGCATATGTACCCTGAAGTATATGTTCATAAATACGATATGCACATGAAACTAGTTTCATATTTTCGTGACTAATTTTAGTAAGAAGAAACTCCATAAAATCCTGTAATTTCGAATAAATATTGTCTCCACTTTCAGGGTAGAGAACAAATGTTACGACTTTTTTATGAACATCTAAAAACACCAAATCCGGACGAAGCATAAAACAACTGGCATCTACCAAATTCCATTCCAACATCTCTAGACAATTACAAATCCCAAGAACAATTCCCTCAAATAATTCTTTCTCAATTTCGTTTACTTTACAAAATTCATCTAATCCTTGTTTTCCCGTAATGTCATACCAAAACTCTGCCCTTCCATTCACAAAACATTTCTCACACAAAATCGTTCCCTCTATATTTTTATCCACAATAATATTTTCATCATAGCATTCTTTCTGTGCAGCTGGGATTTTCATATAACTTTTATGTATATCTCTTTCATATGTAATTTCATCCACCATTTTCATACACATCCCTTCCAAGCTCCTCCAACATCTGTAACTGATAAAATCGTTCTACAGAATTCATTCCCTGAAGCTTTATATCCTGCTTGCGATTTACGCTATCTTGGTAAAATCCAATTCCTATTCGAAGTACACCAATCGACAAAAATAATACAAATGGTACTATCACAGCTGCCTCAACAGTAAAACTTGCTCTCACACCTTTTCTATCCATACAATTTATCTCCTATACAAGTAACATATCTATAAGCCACCCCATCCACAAAAACGGAACAAACGGAATCTGATAATCTCCTCTTTTGTGTGCGACAATAAGTAGATATAGTGCAATGACTGCTGCAATACTAAATGCCAGTATACATATAGAAATTATTCGTTCCAAAGAATAATAAAAAGCCATCATCACAAGCACAATCGCATCCCCTAAACCAAGCGCACCCCGACTAAGTTTACTAAATATAAGGCTTATTCCTGCTGGGACAAACGCCAATAAAAGTTCTATAAGATCTCTTTTCGTGAGTATAACTCCAAATACACCTCCCATTATTCCTATCACCGAGACACTGATTAAAATCTCTCGATATTTCATATCCCATAAACTCTGAATGGTCAGTATTCCTCCTACAATTGCACAACTTATATTCTGCCAATCCACGCTCCTTGTCTCCTTTTACATTTCACTTTTGTTACAAAAACTACAAATATGTCTGCTTCCGACTTCTTCTAAAGGGATTTTTTTTATCGTTCTTTTTAAAGAACTGCACACCACATCATAATGATAAAGCGTTCCATAATCCGTATAATATACCACCTGACAATCTTCTTTCTTACAACGTGAACAAGGATAAAACTTCTGTCCATCTACACCACGATAATCACCGATTTCCGACAAAAATGCCGTTTTTATAGAAATATCCAAAACCCTGCAATCGACACTTGTATGATATACACTTCCTGTTTGAGTTATATAAACCCATTTCTCCACATGCTCTAATCCGTTGCTTCCTATCCATTTATGAAAACTATTTTCACTTGAGAGATAAATACAATCTGTACCAAAAAACGAAACTGGAAGTTTAACTGCATATTCTGCACGAAGCCAGATTACATCCCCTGTAAATTCTGATTTTAATAAACTTATTCCCCACGATTTATTCTCTACATAACTATTTACAACTACATTCTCATCAACTAGCATTCGAAAAATACTTTCTGCAGACAAAAACAAGGCTTCTTCGGACGAAACTACACAACTTTCTACTGCAACACACCTTCCGGTATAGACCATAGCTTCCTCTACTACAACCTGCACCGATATTACACGAAAGAAAAACAAAATAATTGCTAAAAATCCTGCCATAAGCGGCACTATAAAAGATGCTTCTATGGTCAAAGAAGCCCTTGGGCGAGTACAAAGAGATGTCTCTTGGTTATTTATAGATTTGGTTTGCGTGCATATCCTTAGAGAGATTTTATTTTTATGATACATATTTCTTTTCCAATGAGACATCTCTTTATACCCGCCTTCTAATAATAGCTATACGTCTGCTCTGTCCTTATGTGATATATCTCGGGGAAAGTATAATCCAATTGACAGAACGTTAAAAACACAGGGAAAGTAAAGTAATCAATTTCAAGCTTTGCTTGTACCAATATTTCATCCATGCGAAAACTACCATTTCGTTCATGCATACGCAGTGCTACCTCTTGCATATCCATTGCATGCATGGAGAGTTCGTTATCTTGCAAAAACAAAAGTAATATCCCCAAATATTGTTGATACGACAATCCATTCTCACATTCTTTTGCTGTAAAATAACCCTTTGTTACACTTGCTATTTGTGATATTTCCAAAGTCCACGTACTCGCACTTTTTAAAAGTGGGATTTTCTTTCCTTGCAACAAAGCTCTTACATCCAATACACTTTCCCCAAAAGCCCAGGCTGCAACAATCCCCATTCTGACTACTTCAACAACAACCGGATTAACACTTGTTCCCGCTAGAGCAAGTGCTATGACGCCTGCTTCCTCCATTTTGGCGGCATTTGATGTTAGATATAAAAAATTTGTCATCTCTCGAAGGAGCAACAATCGGTTAACAACATACTTTAGGTTCTCTATATCACTTCCTTTTCCACCTATTACATACTCCACCTCATAGGCCATGCCAGGATGTTGTATCTGACTACAATAATTCGACATATTTTGTAATATGTACTGTTGCAACAACACCTTATCTAACCATTCATTTTCCGGTATAATTGGACTTTTCCCCTGTGCTAGAGTCCTGTGCGATACCAGCTCTTTCAAGTTCAAACTCTTATCGGATAACATTCTCATATCGTCTACTACCAATTCCAAAACCCCTTTGTTTTGTATACCCACTGCTTCTTTCATGGGATTCTCAATCGTGATTTCCACCTCTGGTAACTCCTGTGATAATCCGTTTATCAACCATAAGGGGCTCCAGTTACTTTCCTTCTCCAACCTTTTTATTACCTCATACTGATTGAAAAGCTCCTTTGCCATACCATAAACAAGCGTTTCTTTCATGCTTGATGCCACTGCCTGCTCATAGACAGCACCTCCTCCATCCGTAAGCAGAGTATACTCTTTTGTTTCAAAATCTTGGACCCCAAACCTTAATAGATTCAATCCTCGTAGAGAGGTGTCTGCTTTACAATTTGCCCTCTCAAAGACATGTCTTTCCAATTGGCTGACATCACATCCTAGCACCTCATACTCTTCCCATAGCACCGGATTATAATTTGCAAACGCTGACTCAAGAGCCAGTTGCGTCTGCAAATTAGAAAGTCTACGGATTTCTTGGCATCTTGTCGCCTCTAACAGAACAAACAATACGCTTGCAACCAGTATCATTACTAATAATGTAAAAATACTTATACTTCCTTTTCTCACACTTTCCCAGCTTCCTTTGTAATAGTCTTAAAAATGTCATTGACTAACTTTGTAACTTGTTCTTTAAAAATCAACACAATTCCAATAAGTACTACAATAATCAAAATTAACTCCACCACACCTGCACCACTTTCATCTTTTAAAAAAGCCTTAAAATTTAACATAATCTCTCCTTTCTAATTCAAAAAACCTATCATTGCCGGAGCCAGTACAACTCCCATTACCAACATCATCATAAGCATTAAAGGAATCAGCATCTTAGTAGAAGCCTCTTCTCCTAGTTTTTTAGCCAGCAAAATCCTCTCCGTATAAGCACGTCTCTCCTCCTCTTCGAGATAATCACAAACACCATTCATTCCTTTTTCCATGTTTCCGATAAGTGTACGCATCAATCTGCGGTAACACGATACATTTGTTTCCTCGATAAAAGCTTCATACACCAGTCGTTCTTTTTCCCCTTCGGATATTCTTCTTCCCATGCGCACAATTGCTTCATACACAAGACTCTCTCCCATTATTCCTTTATTCCTTTTCTCTTGGTACTGCTTAGCAATACACTGCCACGCTTGCCGCATTGTCATACCAGCTTCTAATAACATTGCCAATTGACTCACAACTTCACTGTATTGATATTCCATCTGTTTTCTTCTTGTTTCTTCTTGGTCTTTTTCTTCTTTTTTCCCCAAATAGCAAATGAATACCATGGCCAAAACAGCAAGTCCCAATACCCGAATCGATACAGATTCCCTTTTTTCTTTCCAGCTTAATGTTACTCCATTTATTTCATCTGGCAGTGTTACTTTTGTCGTTCCCTCCTGCTGCATCTGTCTATCAAAGAATGAAGCCAGCTCTGTCAAAAACGCTTCCTTTTCTGTCAGAACCGCCTTTTCTAATTGAATTGGAAATGTATATACCTGCTCATAGTTTCCACAAGATAGATTTGCCTGCACAACTATTAAGATTCCCTCTTTCGGAACATTTTCTTGTACTACCTTTCCATCACTATCAATATATCCACTTGGTGTATAACTCCAATCCACTTCTACTTGCCCCGATAAATAACTTTCCTGTATTGGAAGAAGCTTTTCATAATTTACAAATGCTGCATCTATCTCTTGCTTTACCTCCCAAAAGAGTTGTTCCGCCTCTTCTTTTGTAACACACCTTGGCTTCATGATTAGTAGATACTCGTAATCCTCCAATACGCCTTCTGCATCTAGTTCCAGATTTACCTTATACTCATCCTCTATATATTCCGACCGTTGCAGTACACCATTCTTATCTACTTTCCCACCTGTAATATCTGAAAAAATCGCTAGAAGTAGAACTACCGCCAGAACCATGAACCATATTTTTTTATTTATCCCATTCATCTCTACACCCGTATTTTCAAAATTTTCTCGGATAAAAAGATAGCAAGTGCATATCCAATTAATACAAACGTCATACACAATACCCCTAGCGGATTATGGTACATCACACTCATATAATCCCAGGACGATAACTGTAAAAATGCCAAAATTCCCAGTGGAATAATATTCATTATCTGCTGCTCTAATTTCTTCTCTGCAACCATGATCTCTATCTGTTTCTTTGCTTCTTGTTTTTCACACATTCGAAACACACAAGATGTAATGATTTTTCTCCAATTTCCACCACTTCTTTTCCCATAGCTAAGAATTTCTGTAAACCAAATCACATCTTCCAAATCCGTACGGCCCGCAAATTGCAAAAACAGCTTTTCTATCGGCATATTCAAGCTTACCGAGTGATTCATTTCCACAAGTTCCAAATAAAGAAGTGCGTTATTCCCATAAAGCATTTTTATTTCTTTTTCAGCTTCTATCCACGCTTTTTCCATTGACATTCCCGCCTGCAATGCGGTACTTACAACCTGAAGAGCACTAAAAAATTGCTCCTGCAGTTTTTCATCTTGCTTTTCTTTTCCTATTTTTCTTTTTCTCTTTTCCAAAACATAAAAGAGTGGAATTATCAAAACACATGCTCCTACCGAACGATAAAACAAAAATGCAATTACAATGGTTGATGCCACTGCTTCAAGAAGAACCTCTAATCTATCCCTTCTTGTCAGTTCGTATTTTCTATAATTCATACATCTCCTCAGTAAGTCCCGCCAATACAAGTTTTTCTTGTTTCTGTAAAGCACCCGTTTTTCTCCATTTCCCATCATAGGAAAATAACTTGTTTAAACGAATGACACCATTTTTCACTTCCAAAACTTCCGAGATTTCGACCACTTTTCGCTGTTTATTCTTGTCTCGCTCCAAATGAATTAGAATATCAATACCTGATGCAATCTGCTGTCTTACTGCTGCTAGTGGCAATTCCATTCCCATTAAGACCATAGTTTCCAAACGATTGAGCATATCCTGTGGAGAATTCGCATGCCCCGTTGACAAACTTCCATCATGGCCTGTGTTCATTGCTTGTAACATATCCAAGGCCTCTTCTCCCCTACATTCCCCCACAATAATACGGTCTGGTCTCATACGAAGTGCTGTATGTATAAGTTCTCTGGCAGTGATTGGTTTAATCCCTTCCATATTGCTGGTTCTCGTTTCAAGCCGCACAATATTATCAATACCCTGTAACTGCAGCTCTGCTGAATCTTCAATTGTTATTATTCTTTCCTCTTTTGGAATAAATGCGGATAATGCATTTAAGAATGTGGTTTTTCCAGAACTTGTTCCTCCTGAAATAAACAGGTTGTATCTGGCTTTCACAAGAAGTTCTAAGAATTTTGCGATTTCTTCTGATATGGTGCCCCTCTCAATCAGAATTTTCATATCAAGTGGTTTTTTTGAAAACTTTCGAATAGATATCGCTGATCCATCGATCGAAATTGGATTTAGAACAATGTTTACTCGAGAGCCATCCTCTAATCTAGTATCCACAATCGGCATGGATAAATTTACGACTCGATTATGACGTCCTACGATTTGCTGAATAACATCCTGTAACTGCTCCTCCGAAGAAAAACTGTACGGATATTTGCAAAAGACACCCTCTCTTTCAAAAAATATATTCTCTGCTCCATTGACCATAATTTCTGTGACATTTTCATCTTCTAACAGCTCCTGCAGCACACCAAGTTTCCGCAAAGAATTAAACACGCGTTGCTCCACAAGTATTCTTTCGCTTAGAGATAGTTTTGCGATTCTTTCATGCTGGGCCATTTGCCGCACAATCATCTCTTGCAAGTCACTATCCGTCAATTCCTTGGAAAAATCCATTCGTTCCAATACCTGTATCCTTATATTTTCACATAACTCTTTCACTTAACACACCTTTTGTATATATTTTCTTACTTGATCTCCAATTTCTCCCCATCGCCACTGCTGTGCCTTCCTTTTCCATGAATCACTTGTCTCCACACCATGCGCCATCTCAATCCGGACCATCTGTTCAAACAAATAATCTTTCCCTTGCCGCTTTAATTCTTCATAAAAAGCAATTTCTCTTTGTGTCTGTCCATTCGCATGAGAAACCAGAAAAAATAATCCGTCGCAATTACTCATCCATTCATATACCCCATCAAATACTACTCCGAAATTTATAAGAACTATTTGGTAGCCAAACTCTTTTATGAGCAGTTCCAACATGGTATCATAAGTCTGTTTGCTTGCCTCCGCTAGACACTGCATATTTAATGGTGGATATATATACTCCCAGTTCTGTTCTGAACCTATTGCATCCAACAATCGCTTTCTAGTATATACTCCTGTAGCTGCTGCTGTTAACAAATCTTCTATGGTAAGCCGGTTCATATCATCTTGCATCTTTTCCAATCCTAATCCACTTAGCATCTGTAGATCTAAAAGCAACACCTCTGCTTGTTCTCCATACTCTTCTCCTAACATTCCACAAAACGGTAATTGTGCACTTTCACACTCTAAAGAAAATACTCCTATTTTTTTTACTTGTTTTAGAGAACTATTTTCAGTCTTTGTTTCTATTCCGATTTCTCTTAGATGTTGTCGCACCAGTTGTTCAATTTTATACACTTCCTGATATTTATCAGTAAACACTATATCTTCTTGAGAAAGTTCGGGAAGCATTTGTTTATCCTTTTCTACTAAACAAATAATCTTTTGTGCGCATATAAAATTAACTTTCTCATATATGCCCTCTAGTAAAAAAAGTGGAAATTCACCATCCTTCATACCCAATAAATCCTCTAGAGAATCTAAAATATGTACTTCATATATTTTTTCGTAATGATGCATAAAACATTTTACAAAACGTTTCTGATACTCTTTATCCCCAAAACAGATTGCTAGTTTTGTCTTTCGCATAGTACCTCCTTATTAATGATATAAATACATGGACACTGTAAATCCACAAAGAATCGCTATCGAAAAATGTATTCGATTTTTCTTATTATCCATTGGCACATATGCCGATTTCTCTCCCATAAAAATACGCATGATATAACACGACAAATTCTTCATACTAGAAAAAAACATACGATAATAAAGCATTTTCAAAACAGAAAATACTGCTGCAAATAGAAATGCATATACAATACACCCTATTAATTCTTTGAAGTTTACAAATCCTCCTATAAGGGAAAACAATTTGATGTCTCCGGCACCTAACGCACCAACCAGAAACAAAAGATATAATACGATAACCGGAAAAGATATTAGAAACACGCTTGTGAATACGCCCAAAATTCCTTCACAGCATAATCTTCGGATGAAAGATATCCCCAACCCTATGAGTATCAGCCGGTTACTAATCCTCATACTCTTTACATCCATGCCCACCGCTATAAGTATTAGCACGTAAGCAATTAACACTTGCATCACCCCTTTTGTAAGACGAATTATAGCACAGTCAAGTTTAAAGTCTACTACCTTGCATGTTTTTTTACACGCTTTTTAAAATCTTTGTAAGTTGTTGACAAATTATGTCCCTAAAAATTTGTATAGAATTTCCTTTTTTGCTTATACTTGTAAAAAGAGCATTCTATAGAAAGAGGTGAATCTATGAAACTATTTAAATTTCAAAAAGAAGAAGAAAACAAGCCTTATATGCTTCTAAAAGATGATATTGAGAAAACCACTTCCGAACTAAATGCGGCTTACACAAATATGCAGAATGTCACCGACCCAGACTTAATTGATTATTATATCTACCAAACGAAAGCTGTGCAAATGCGCTATCGATATTTACTTAGCTGCGCAAAAAAATTAGAGGACTCTTACACGAAGAATCCTCTGTGATTATCATCTATAAAGCTTTCATTTAATTCCATTCTTCCATAAGTAATTCCCGCATAAACCTGCTGGGTATTACTCATAAGAGGTCCTGAAGTGTCTGTTTTCACTGCTTCACAAAAGGAAGTATACAGGCTCTTTAGGATCTTTTCGACTTCATCTAGACCATCTAATCTGTTCTGATAAATTGCCTTTGCTAACGTGTTTTTTGCATATACATAAAGCTGATGCAAATTTCTTGATAATTCATACTGATAATTTAAAGACTGGTTTAAAGTATCAAGACAGGCCTGTGCTTTTCGAATAGCCGTTTTATAACCTTCATAATTTTTCTGTTCATAGGCGCTTTTTGCTTCCCCAAGATAAGAAAACAAAATGTCATATGTAACAATAATTAGTTGCCCCTTATTACACTGACTTAACCGCCTGGTAAATTCCTGTTTCAAACTACGTTCCATAGTTTCCTCCAGCTATTACTGTAAAAGTGACAATACCTGCTGTGGTAATTCGTTTGCCTGTGATAATACAGAAATTGCAGCCTGACTTAAGATGTTCTGCTGTGTATATTCTGTCATTTCTTCTGCCATGTCTGTATCAAGAAGTCCAGAGTATGCAGAAGTCATATTTTCATTTGTGGAAGCCAAACTGCTTACCGCATATTCCAAACGATTCTGGAATGCACCGATTCTAGAACGTGTTGCAGATAATGTTGAGATTGCGCCATCCAATGTTACCATTGCTCTGTCTGCGCCCTTTACAACAGACACATCTACAGTATCTACGTAAAGACTAGCAGAAGATACTTCTGTAATTCTTACATCCATATCCTGATGCTCGTTTCCACCGATCTGGATTGTCATAGAGCCAATGTCTGTTACTTCGATTTCAAATGGATTTGTTGTATCAAAAAATCCTTCGTTTAATAAGAAGTCAATTGAAAATCCATTGTTGTCTGTAATAAGAACTCTGTTCCCATTTACATCTACTGTTGTTGTTGATGTAAAGCCTGTATCTGCACGTACTGCTGGGTCTGTATCACTAGATGGAATTGTTACATCTGCATCTACACCTCTTGTATTTACTTGATATTCACCAGCAAAGTTGTCAATAATATTTAATCCATTTGCTAAATCTTCAGAAACACTAAATTGAATCATTTCTGCTTTTCCAGCTGATTTTGAGTTTACAACCAAATTTCCATTTGCGTCTACGCTTGCAAGATGACCAGCTTTTTCTGCAGCAGCAATAATTGCATCAAAATAATCGCCTAATACCTTTGTGTCATCATCAATTTCTACATTTACACCATCGATACTAATATGACCAACGACAACTGCTGTATTTGCATCAAATGTCATGCTTGCTTCATTTACTACATACGTTGCATCCGCATTATCTTCTACTCCAATATCTTCTGCAAGTTCTTTTGAGATAGAAAATTCAATGCTTTCATCTGTTCCATAATAGTTGGATTTTACTAAAATTTTCTTTTCTATATTGTTTGCCAAATCTTCTTCCTGAATTTCTACATAACAGCCTGCTTCTGTTGCTGCATTACGAAGTTCCTGGATATACATGTCTTCTGACATACCAGAAGATACATTTACAACTACTCCATTAATTGTGATACGGCCTTCTTCTGCAGGTACTTTATAATCAAGCTCTACGGTTGCCTGCTGTGCGGCTGCATTTACATTCATACTGTAAACCTGCGCCGGTACTGAATCGGAAACCATATAGCGGCTTGCATTTTTTCCGTAAACGCGCACATCAGAAGAGCCATCGAGCAATGCTTTTGTATTGTACTCGGTGTCCGATGAAATACGGTCTACTTCTTTCTTCAATTCATCGATTTCTGCTTGGATACTCTGACGGTCAGAATATGAGTTTGTTCCGTTTGCAGCCTGAACAGATAATTCTCTCATTCTCTGCAAAATACTGCTCACTTCGTTTAATGCACCATCCGCAATCTGAAGAACCGAAATCGCATCCGAAGCATTGGATTCTGCCTGATCTAATGCATCAATCTGCGCTTTCATTTTATTAGAAATGGCGATACCCGCTGGATTGTCACTCGCCTGGTTTATTTTTAAACCACTTGATAAACGTTCCATAGATGCGGCTAATTTATTTTCTGTACGTAATAACTGATTGTTTGTCATAACAGCGGACATGTTGCGATTAATCTGCATACCCGTTCCTCTTATTCTATCGCATCCATGCGCTAAAATTTTGACTCCCTGTCTTATATCTGCTACATATATCGTCTCATTTTTCGCTTTTCTTAACCTCAAAAATGCTTTTCCTAGTTGGAAAAAGTATATATTTGCTTTTCTATGGGAAACGTATTATAATAGCGAGAGTAAAAAGATTTAAAGGAGGTCATCTCATGGCAAAAGTTACAAAGGAAACCATGATTGGCGAACTTCTCCAGATTAATGCTGATATCGCTCCACTTCTTTTAGGAATTGGTATGCATTGTCTTGGTTGCCCATCTGCTCAGATGGAAACTATCGCAGAAGCTGCTATGGTACATGGAATCGATCCAGACGATTTAGTAGATGATATTAATAACTTCTTAGCTCATAACTAAGATATAAAAAACGGTTGCTTTCGCAACCGTTTTTTTATGAATTTGCAATTGTTTTTAATACCTGTAAGGCATCTCCTTTTAAAATCACTTTTTCGTGTTCTTTCATGAATGCCTCTGCTGCAGGAGTATATTTTCTATAAATAGCATACTCCGATATAATATTACATACTTTGTTAAATTCTTCTGGAGTGTGATGACTTTTTCTTACCAAAAGATAATAGCAATTCTTTACTTCATCTTTGTAGACATCATTTTCTCCGTCATAATAGCCAGCCAAAACATGTGATAATCTTTCCAACTGATCCAAGTTTTTAGCTTCGAAAAGTTTTGTAACATTTGTTGGTGGTTGGGACTTCACAACAGCTTTTCCAGAGGCCTCTTCTTTTGGTGAGCCTACCTTTTCAGGATGACGCTCCTTTTCTTCTGCCTGCTGCGATAAATCCTCTTTCATTTGCTCAAACAAACCAAGAATATCATCTGCTCCCTGTAAATCAGAAAACATTGTTTTCTCACTTCCCTTTTCGTAATCCTCTAAATCGTCACCTTCGGAAAACTTAGAAAAACGAGTATCTAACTCTTCTGGATATTCTACCTTTGTAATTTGCAATATTATATTTTCGCCAGATAAAGGAATAGCCTCTATCATAACCGGTATGTCATCTACCTCAAATCCAAATTCATAATTTGCCTGCTCAATCATGTCTCGAAACAAGTTTTTCGCTTTCTCTGATCCATATGCAAGCTCACTTAATTTGATCTGTCTGTCCGCTAAATCCTCTCTTGTAAGCGTACAGCGAATCTGGTTTTCGTTTACTTTTTCAATTTTCATAAAATCACTTCCTTACCTTGAAAATCGTTAGAAAACGTATATCCATTATAAACAAATGACTCTTTTCTGTAAAGACAAGGACCATTAAATATTTCTAAAAAAGTTCTTGCAAGTTCTTTTTTTTTGTGATATATCTGTTTACACGAGATACGGCTTAAAAAAAGGAGCGTATGAAAAACATTATCAACACGACTCTGTTTGGAAAATATGAAATACTTTCTCTACTCGGTACTGGCCAGTTTAGTCCGGTGTATCTTTCCAAACATCTAATTCTAGAGTGCTTTCGCGCCATAAAGGTTATCCCCAAGACCCCTGGCAGGACAAGCTCTCTTCTTAGTGAAGCACAGCTTCTAAAATCCTTACATCACCCCGGTATTCCAACCATATATGATGTGGAAGAGGATGAAAATAATTTTTATCTTATTGAAGAATACCTTGAAGGGGAAACCTTAGAAGAATTTTTGCTTCAACAATCTCATATTTCCCATCATACTTTTGTGGATTTGAGTTTACAGCTATGTGATATTTTTCAATATCTGCATTCGCAAAAACCATCTCCAATTCTGTATCTGGATTTAAAACCTGAGCACATTATAGTATGTGGAATGCAGTTGAAA
>JAFQWG010000091.1 GCA_017407605.1 Agathobacter sp.
GTGAATCTCATAGCCTGTATAGCTCCTGCCTGACAGCTCTGCAAAAATGCCCGGTATCGTATTGATCACACCATGAACCTGACCTCTCATTTTCTCTTTTTCCAAGGATGTCTCTATTGGCAGCAGTTCCATTCCTCGAATGTTTCCTCCCTCTTCCACAGAATCCCTGTCTAAAATCTGATTTCCAAGCATCTGATAACCACCACAGATTCCAAACACCGGTATTCCCTCCGACAGTTTTTTTACTGCGGATTCCAACCCGTTCTGTCTCATCCACTTCAAATCCCCCATGGTATTTTTACTACCCGGAAGGAATACCATGTCCGGGTGATGAAGCTCCTGCACCGATGTCACATATCTTACAGATACGCCTTCTATCTGCTCAAACACATGAAAATCTGTAAAATTAGAAATTCTAGGATAGCGAATCACCACAAGGTCAATGCTCCTCTCTTCTTTATGCGAAAAACGTTCAGTCAAACTATCCTCATCCTCAAGCGACAGCTCCATATAAGGAATTACACCAGTAACCGGAATACCACCCTTTTTCTCCAGCATTTCAATTCCCGGATCAAGAATTGACTTGTCACCCCGAAACTTGTTAATAACTAAGCCCTTTACTCTTGCAAGCTCCTCTTCCTCTAACAACATTAACGTTCCTAAAAGCTGTGCAAACACACCACCTCTGTCAATATCTCCCACTAACAGAACTGGTGCATCCACAAGCCTTGCCATTCCCATATTTACAATGTCATTTTCCTTCAGATTAATCTCCGCAGGACTTCCTGCTCCCTCAATGACAATAATATCTACAACCTCTTCCAGCTTACGAAACGCCTTCTTAATGTCAGGAATCAGCTGTTTCTTATAAGCAAAATAGTCTCTTGCTTTCATATTTCCAAGTACTTCGCCATTGACAATAACCTGAGAGCCTACATGATTGGTTGGTTTCAACAAAATGGGATTCATACATACCAAAGGCTTGATACCTGCGGCCTCTGCCTGCATCACCTGCGCTCTTCCCATCTCAAGCCCTTCCTCAGTGATAAAGGAATTCAACGCCATATTTTGGGATTTAAACGGTGCCACACGATAACCATCCTGCTTAAATATCCTGCAAATCCCTGCCACCAAAAGGCTCTTACCTGCATTTGACATAGTTCCCTGCACCATAATAACCTTTGCCATTTCTATTTCATCCTTCCTCTACTTGACTCCATTCTATCTTTCTTTTTTTCACCAGAAACAAAATCTATCTTCATTCCTCTCTGTCTTGCATAACTCAACAATTCAGAATTTGCCATATCTAACGTTCCAAAACTTTGTCTGCAACAGATCACTCTTGTACAGGAATCCAATACTTTCTTGGCCCTTATTACCAATTCTTCCGTCATTGGTTCAAAGCCTTCTGCATGAATTACCTCCGTAGCAAGTGCCTTGGCCACCGGATAATCTACATCATTTTCAAATAAAATACCTGATATAAATGCAATTCCTTCTCGTTGTAAACTTCGATACACATTTCTACCTGTACCGCCTCCTGCTATGACAAATACCTTTGCCTCTTCTTTTGGTGCTTCCAGCTCCATGCTTCCATTTTCTTCGTCAAAGCTTCCCGATGCTATGGAAAATAAATCCGCAATATAACCAGGTACAAAGATTTCCTCCGGTCTTCCAAAGCGATCCACATACTCTCCACGAATGCAAAGTATCTTATCCGAAACTCTTGCTGCCAGTTCCAGTTCATGTAGTGACATGATTACCGTCAATCCCTTTTTTCTCTGCATTTCCTGTAAAATAGATAAAAATTCCA
>JAFQWG010000092.1 GCA_017407605.1 Agathobacter sp.
TGGAGTTACAAGAAGTGGATCTTTCTTGATTCCATTCTGCTGGAAAATAACTTCTTTTAATACTTCCTCACCTCGAAGCGCAACACGTTCTTTTGGAAGTTCAAGGCGTTCTGCAAGCATTTCGGTAAATCCATGGATTTTCCCACCACCACCAACTACGAAGCAGGCACTTACCGATTTATCACCATTCAACTGACGAATCTTGTCTGCGATTTCTGTTGTGATTTTCTCAACAGTAGGTGCCACTACTTCCCAAAGTTCTTCCGATGGAATTGTATGTGGAATACTCATAATATCTTCGTATGTAATTTCGTCGCCTTCGGTAGACTGGCGTTTCATGGATTCTGCTGTTTTAAAATCTACAAGATAATGCTGTACGATTACTTCGGTAAGTTCATCTCCGGCATGAGGAATCATACCATATGCAATGATACTTCCATCTTTTGTAATCGAAATATCGCTAGTACCAGCACCAACATCGACAAGAGCGATATTTAACATTCTAAAGTTTTCTGGAATGGCCACGTTAATCGCGGCAATTGGTTCTAAAGTCATATTACCTACCGATAAATCTGCTTGATTTACAGCTGAATACAGACCATCTACTACGTCTTCTGGAAGGAATGTTACGATAATATCACAACCAATTACATTTGCCTTATGTCCTTCAAGACTTATAAAGATCTCTTCATTTAAGTAATATTTTACAACTGAATATCCCACACAATAGAATTTGTATCTTGTATCATTTTTTTCTTTTAATTCTTCCTGTGCTTTTTCTACCCCAAGCAAATGAAGTGTATGAATATCTTCACCTTCTACGATAGTTTCCTCTGGATATTCAAAATCCACATGGGTAGTCACGGTTTTAAGCACACGACCAGCGGCAGCAATACATACTTCTGTAAGCTGACCTTTTACCTGGCGCTCCAGTTCCTCTTTTACTGCTTTTACGGTTCTGGCAACGCGACCAATATCATGAATCTGTCCATCCAGCATGGCTCTTGTTTCATGCTCCTTGATGTACTGTGCAATTACAGTAAATTTTTCATCTTCTGTACGATATCCAACTGTACCAACCACGTTTCTAGTACCGATATCAAGACCAAACACATTACTCATCTGCTTTTCTCCTTAAAGCTTTTTCTATCTGCTGGTAAGTCTCTTCCAAATTCCCATTATTATCAATGGTCACCTGTGTCGACTCCCTGAATTCAGTTTCACTCAACTGAGATTTAAAAATGTTATCAATTTTCTCATCCGAGTAGCCACGGCTTTCCTTTAATCGTCTGCGACGATTTTCCTCACTGGTATAAATATACCAGAGTTCATCACAAATTTCATCATATTCTTCTTCAATTAATAAAGCCGCTTCCAAAATCAAAAGTTCTAGGTCGCCCTTTTCTAATTCCATAACGTATTGCTGCCGCACATATTGCTTTACCGCTGGATGCACGATAGCATTCATTGCTTCTCGTTTAACTGGATTTCCGAAAATGATCTGTGCAAGTTTAGTTCTGTCAAAATTGCGTTTTTCTGTCGCATCCACATCCACGCTGACACCTTCGAATACCTTCTCCATGAAAATATCTTCTCCTGCAAAACACTCCACTATTTGCTTATAGCAATCCGTTTCCGGTTCCATCAGCTCATGTGCGATTTCATCCGCCAGCATGACTTTTGTTTTTGGTTTATCAGCCAAGTAGGATAGAATGGCTGATTTCCCAGCTCCTACACCACCTGTAATTCCTATAAATTTCATAATTCTCCTGTCTTATGCCAAACCTATGACATACCAAGATTTTTAGTGTGCATCATACCAGTTTTCGCCCCATGCAGTTCCTACTTCAAGCGGAACACTAAGTGCAGCGACCTGATGCATCTCCTCTTCTAATAATGCAATTACTGCGTCTTTTTCAGACTCCCTTGTCTCGATAAGAAGTTCGTCGTGCACCTGTAAAATCAGACGTGATGCATAGCCCTCTTTTATGAGCCTATCATGTACCCGAATCATTGCAATTTTAATAATATCTGCAGCCGTTCCCTGAATAGGTGCATTCATTGCTACACGTTCTCCAAACTGACGCTGCATAAAGTTGCTTGATGTAAGCTCTGGAATTGGACGAATACGACCATAAATGGTAGTAGTCTTTCCTGACTCTTTTGCATCTGCAACTGTTTTATCAATAAATTCTTTGATTTTTGGATAAGTCTCAAAGTAGCGGTCAATATAATCCTGTGCCTCTTTTCTACTGATATCCAAATCCTGACTAAGTCCAAAAGCACTAATGCCATATACGATACCAAAGTTTACTGCTTTTGCATTACGACGAAGAAGTGGTGTTACCTCTTCAAATGGTACGTGGAATACCTGTGAAGCTGTCGTACTGTGAATATCCTGCCCACTGTTGTAAGCTTCAATCAGTTTTTCATCGCCTGACATATGAGCAAGGATTCGAAGTTCAATCTGCGAATAATCCGAATCCACAAACACATTGCCCGACATTGGTAAGAATACTTTTCGAATCAAACGACCAAGCTCAATACGAATTGGAATATTCTGTAAGTTTGGCTCTGTACTGCTAAGACGTCCTGTCGCTGTAATCGTCTGATTAAAGCTGGTATGAATCTTGCCATCTGCACCTATACAGTTTGCCAGACCGTCTGCATAGGTAGATTTTAATTTGCTAAGCTGACGATATTCCAAAATATCTTTTACAATTGGATACTCACCTGCTAATTTTTCTAACACATCTGCTGATGTGGAATAACCTGTCTTTGTCTTCTTCCCATTTGGAAGACCAAGTTTTTCAAATAAAATCACCCCAAGCTGTTTTGGAGAATTAATATTAAAATCTTCTCCTGCTGCTTCATGGATTTTCTTTTCTAATTCCACTATAGAACCAGAAAGCTTTTCTCCATATTCTTTTAAGGCACCCGCATCAATACAGATACCTTCTTTTTCCATATCATAAAGGACAAACACAAGTGGCATTTCCACTTCATAAAAGAGTTTGTCCATGCCTTGTTCTTTTAAAGATTCGAAAAGAACATCCTTTGCTTTCCATGCCACATATGCCTTGTAGCAGGCAAGCTTACAATCATCTTCTTTTAAATCTTTTTCTGTTGGAACCATAAGTCCCAAATAGTCTTTTGCAATATCATCAAATGGATAGTCGCCTTTTAATGGATTCAGAAGATATGCCGCAATCGTCACGTCAAAATAACGACTACGTTCTTCCAAATAAGCATCCCATTCTTTTGCCAAATCCACGCCTTCTTTAAACTTCATCAAAGAAAGCTGTGATTTTAAATCCATTGCAATCCATGTATTCACCTGTGCTTTTTGCATAGCTTCCAAAAGATAAGCACTTGTCACTTCTCTTCCTGTGGAAATGTAATAAACATCTTCTTCTCCAAAAGCAAGTGCTAAGGCTGAAAACGCGTTAGATTCTGTCATTGCAAACAAACTAATCTGTCCGTCTGCTTCAATATTTTCACCATCCTGCTCCGACGGCACAATACAAAATGCTACATCCTTGCCTTTGATATTGGCAAAAATACGGTCCACTTCTTTTAAGTTGCGAACAGATGCAAAATGTTCTTCTGCATTGTTCTTTGGTGCATCCACGCTAAATCTGCCTAAAAGGTTTTTAAACTCCAATTCCTTACAAAGCATATATGCTTCTTCGGTATAAAGTGATTCAACACTCTCTAATCTTGCCTTTTCAAAAGTAAAGGAAACTGGTGCTTCAGCAACTGGGGCATTGGTGATAATTGTAGCAAGTTCCTTGCTCATTACCGCCTGATCCCAGAACTCTACAATATTTTTTCCTGCACGAGGTGGTTTTACTTCTTCTGCATGAGCATGCACCTCTTCAATTGATTTGTATTTTTCAATCAGCGCAGACGCTGTCTTTTCTCCAATACCTGGCACGCCAGGAATGTTATCCGATGCATCTCCCATAAGGGCTTTTACATCTATAAATTCCTTTGGAGTAACAAGATAGCGTTCTACAACATCTTTTGCGTAATAGTTTTCAATTTCCGTACCAGTCTTTTTCGTCTTTGGAATACGAATCTGTACGTGGTCAGTAGCAAGCTGAAGTAAATCTCTATCGCCGGATACGATAGATACTTCCATGCCCTGTGCTTCACCCATCACAGAAATTGTACCGAGCAAATCATCGGCTTCAAATCCTGGTAGTTCTACGATAGGTACACCCATTCTGGTGAGCATATCCTTCATCACTGGAACCTGCTGACGAAGTTCATCTGCCATAGGCTTTCGTGTGCCTTTGTATCCCTCAAATCTCTCATGACGAAAAGTAGGTGCTTTTACATCAAAAGCCACTGCCAAGTAATTTGGTTTTTCTTCTTCTAAAATCTTAAACAGAATATTTAAAAAACCATATACCGCATTGGTGTGAAGCCCCTGCGAATTGGTAAGGTCTGGAAGTCCAAAAAATGCTCTGTTTAAAATACTATGTCCATCAATAAGGACTAACTTTTCACTCATAAGATGTTACCTTTCTATGTCTTATAGCACTTATGGTACTACTACATAATTAAATACTTCTTGTATACTCTTTTAACCACTCTGCTTCTTCCTCTGTAAGAAGTGGAGCAATCTTTTCATATACTTCTTTGTGATATGCATTAAGCCAAGCTTTTTCTGTTTCATTTAACTGGCTTACCTCGATTGCATCCAAATCAAATGGTACAAATGTAATTGGTTCAAAATACATAAACTGACCATATTCGTTCTTTTCACCCTTGCGGCAGATTAATTCATTTTCCAAACGAATACCATATTTTCCTTCGATATAGATACCTGGTTCATCGGTAGTAATCATACCTTCTTCAAGTGGATGTGCATAACCTTTGCGTCCCCAATGGAAACCATTTGGTCCTTCATGCACATTTAAAATATGTCCTACACCATGACCTGTTCCATGTTTGTAATCCAAATTTACTTCCCAAAGTGGCTGACGTGCCAACACGTCTAAGTTTACACCACTTACGCCATGTACAAATTTTGCGTTCGCAAGATGTAAGTTGGAACGAAGTACTCTGGTAAAGTCTGATTTCATTTCGTCTGTTACTGGTCCAACCGCAAATGTTCTTGTGATATCGGTAGTACCTTCTAAGTACTGTCCGCCAGAATCTACAAGAAGTAATCCTTCTGGTTTGATTTCTACATTGGACTCTTCTGTCGCACCATAGTGAATAATTGCACCATGCGCTGCGTACCCACAGATAGTATTGAAGCTTAAATCAAAACAGCCTTCCTGTTCTTTTCTAAGACCTTCCAAATAGTCAGAAGCAGAAATCTCTGTCATAGGTAGTGTACCCACATTTTTCTTGAGCCAATACATAAATTTGCACATTGCAACAGCATCTTTGATGTGTGCATTTCTTGTATTGTTAAGTTCTACTTCGTTCTTCTGCGATTTCATAAGTACAGAAGGATCTGTTTCATCTACTACAGTTACACCTTCTGAAATACTGCTTACAATACGATAATTTACAACGGATTTATTGATAAGAACTGTCTTTCCATTCTCAATCTCTTTTACATATGCATAAAAGCTGTCATATGGTCTGGTTGTAATGTGATTTGCATCTAAATATGCTTTTATTTCTTCTGTTACTACTTCTTCCTGAACAAACCAGATGCATTCTTCTTTGGTAAGTGCAAGATAAGAAAGCACAACTGGCACATACTTAATGTCATTGCCACGAACATTCAAAACCCATGCAATATCATAAAGAGAAGTAAGAAGATGCACATCAGCATTCTTTTCTTCCATTACTTTACGGATATCTGCAATCTTGTCCGCTGTTTCTTTTCCTGTGAATTTAAAATCCAAAATACGCACTGGCTCTTTGGAAAGGGCTGGTCTATCTGTCCAGATGATATCTACCAAATCTTCATCCACTGCCATCTTGCCGTTCTTCTTTGCAACGATGTCTTCTAATTTTGCACCCCAAGTACTGTTTACAACACGTCCGTCAAACCCTAAGGTTTCACCTTCGCCCAGAGTCTTTTCAATATATTCATCTACAGTAGGCACTCCCTCTTCACCCATTTTAAAGAGAGTCACGGTACTGCCTTCTAACTGAGCTGCTGCCTGCACAAAATATCTGCCATCTGTCCAAAGTCCTGCTTCTGACATAGTAACTACTGCAACCCCCGCTGAACCTGTAAAGCCTGTGATATATTTTCTTGCAGTAAAATGTTCTCCAACATATTCAGATTCGTGAAAATCTGCGGTTGGGACTATATAAATCGAAATGCCTCTTTTGGACATTTCTGCTCTTAATGCCTGTAATCTTTCTGGTATCATACTGCCTCCTCAACATAAAAATAGCCATCTTGTATTATCGCATAAAAGATGACTATTTTCAATAAATCTCACTCGATTTTCACAATATTAAATTGTTATACCTAACATAATTTTGCTGATTTTAAATCTCTTTGTAACGTTTCCAGATTTTATCTGCTCCACAAACATGTTTGGTTCCGTCTTCGTCTACTACGATGTAGTCATTTACCCCAATGAATTCTCTACCACGACGATTTAAGATGAATGGACATACCACATACCCATCTTCACGTTCAATTTTGAGCAGCGAATCTGTTACAATCCACTCTCTGGTAACTACCTCTGAAAAAAGCTCAAAGCCATCTTCTAAACCTTTTCCAAGTTCGTATTGTACTACATCTGCCTTCAAAGCAACTCTTTCGCACTTCATATGATATCCCCCTTCGTTTAAAATACCCTCAAAGTCTGATTTATGCCTATATTATATCACATCTAACGCTTTGTGGCATTATTTTAAAGGATTTTAATCAAAAAGTTCATCCATCACTTCTCTATAATCCTGTTCATCTGCAAATAACATGTATTCTCCATTTACATATCCCATATATCCGCTGTCTACTACATATCCTTTCATCTTTTTGCCCTCCTATATTCACCCATTTACTCTTATTCTCTTTCGCATGTCTTCCTTGCATAGATAAAATAATATTTTTAATGAGTAATAAATCGGACATTTACGTCAATGTGTATATATAACAAAAGCCGTCACATATCTGTGACGACTTTTGGGCTATTTCTTTCTACTATCAAAATAAACAAATCTGTCTACTGCTTCCAGAATATCTTTAAAATCTTCCTTTGGCGCAAGCTCTAGATATTCTCTAAGAAGTTCTGTCTCATTCTCCTTATAACGTCCATAGAAAATATCATAGAGATTATGGCCTCTCATATAGATTTTAAATTCTTCAAAATGTGCTTTTAACTCCTCTATGGATTCGATATCCTTGCCCAAAACTTCTATGAGCACTCGTCCACTCTTGATGCGATGCAGGTACTGTTTCCATTTGGAAAATAATATTCTCCAAAATTCTTCTTCACTTTCCACAATTCCAAGCTGCGCCATAATCTGTGGATTTAAAAAATAGTTTTCGAATGAATAATATTTCAAAATGAGCACATTCTTACGCTGCACACGAGGTAGTTTATCAATATCCTGCACATTACGCTCGCTATAATACTTGCAAAGCTGTTCTGCAAGCACCTCTGGATTTTTACCATCTCCATCTCGAATCATCAAAAACTGATCTCGCAAATAGAGCTGATTCATATATTTCAGATTGGCATATGTCTTGATATTGGTACAACTATTTGTCGTAATAATAGAAATACGGGACAATTCTCCCCTCTCATCCTGAATTTCACTATAATATTTTTCCAAAAGCAATGGTAATCTGGACTTATCCTGCTTGCCTTCTACGATAAATACAAAATCTACATTTAAAAAGTCATTAGCACTATAACCCAAATCATTTAAAATATCGTCAATATCCGCATTTTGTCTGGCAATTGAATACCCCTCATTATCGAGTATGATTTGACAAATTTGTCCCCTTGTGAAGTTTGCAACCATATTTGGCGAATGTGTAGTAAAAATAATCTGGTTTTTCTTGGATAACTTATACAAAATCTCTGCCGCCGTCTTTTGTAACGAAGGATGTAAAAACAATTCCGGATACTCTACCACGATAATACTTGGAATAAGCGTCTGATCCTCAATATAGGTTTCCAACAAGGAAAGCATATAGATACTGCGCATACCATTTCCCAAGTGTTCTACCGAACTTAAGTGTTTAGAACGCTCATGCCAAGCTTCCACATTTACCCGAAACATCTCGTCTACATCACAAGACAGATGATATAAAATCTCCTCTACACCACCATTTTTACGATAGTTTGCATTTACCTTCTGTGAAAAGTCATTGATATTTACCTGATACATTTTGTATTCCAAAAGTCGCGCTGTTTCATGCAACTGGAGTTCTTCTGGTTTTTTCTTGTTTATCAAACCGATGCAGTTGAAGCAGTGATTACAAGGCTTTGCCGCATCAAACATACATACATTTGCCTTCATCTGTGCCAATTCTTCTGATTTTTGAAACAGCAACAAGTCCTCCTGAAAAGAAGTAAGGCTTCGTGTGGTATCAATAAAATGCAGTTTGGGCAACACTTCTTTTATGTAGCGATTATGCTTGTGGCTTCCATCCTCTAAGCGGATTTTTCCATTATGATTAATGGTGCATACAAAGAACAGTTCACCATCTACAAAAGAAGGAAGTTTCTCACAGAATTCTCTCTCCCACAAATCATAATGTTTGTACTGACTCACAATACCATGGGCGTGGAAAAGCTCTAAATCATCCTCTGTAATCTGCAGACGCATTGCAATTTCTATATTTTGCTTTTTCTCATTAAAATGTGATTCCTTGACTTCTAAGTCTCCGGTCACAGCGCGAATCGCATCTAAGACAACGGTTTTACCGGTATTATTTTTCCCCACCAAAATCAAAGAATTTTCGATATCATCAATCTCCAATTCTCGAATTGATTTAAAGTTTCTAATCCCCAAATACTTAATCTGCATATATACACCTTCTTCCATGTATCTATATATATTTTAATACATAGACAAAGGCTGCCGCAAGCGACAGCCTTATATTTATTGCATAAATTTTACTACTACTTCACCCATGCCACA
>JAFQWG010000014.1 GCA_017407605.1 Agathobacter sp.
AATTTTGGCTGGATCTTTGCTTCCGAGAATGCTTCCCTGAATGGAGAAAATATTACCAATATTTCGGTTTATAAGGCAAGAAATCTTCTGTATGATTCAGAAAAATCTTCCTATGAACCGGTATATAAGACACAGGTAACAACCTATATCGAGAGAATTCTCAGATATGTAACAGGTGATTTCAAAGAGGATAATATTAAGAACTTCTTCTCGAATAATCCACAGAGCCAAAAGAGTAAATGGCTTGCAAAGAAGGAATGCGTCAATGCCATTATTACAGAGGGCGATAATCTTGATTACACCATTGATGATGCAAATGGAGTCTGTGAATTAACGTTATCCTTTAATGGAAGTCCAAGAAATTTGGAGGTTCAAATCAATCGTTTGACTTCAAATATATCCTAATCACACAAAGAAAATGAATGGAGGAAAAGAGTATGGGTTTCAGATTGACAATTGATGGTTCTGGACCGGTAAATCTGAGTGAAAAGTGCATTACCAATGTGAAGTTTCACTCTGAGATTCCGGCAGATTCAAATGCAAGGGCAACTGACAATGGTGCAGCCATTGAGATTTGGGGAAAAATGTTGTTTTCTCTAGGAGCCGAAGAGCAGGATTCTACAATTAACCTTGCAAAATGGAGTGTGGTACCAAGTGATTCAGCAGATTCCTACCGTAAGGTTCAGGTAGATGTTGTGGCAGCAGGACAGATTGTTCGTTCCTTTACGTTACCAAATGCCTTCGTGATGGCATATAGTGAGGAACAGGATGATGAAAGCGGTGTAGGAACCTTCTATCTGCATGTAAAGCAGAAGAAGGACTTAACAAGTGCGACTGCTATTGAAGGCGGATTCAGCCAGTAAAGGAGGGATAAGGTATGTCATTAATTGTAAAAGTAGATGGTCTGGATTCTTTTGAAGTTTCCAAGGAATGTGTACAGAAGGTAAAATTCCAAACAGAAATCCCTCAGGATTCCAATGCAAGAACAAAGGACGTAGGATGCTCCTTGGAGATCACCGGTAAGATTCTGGTTGCCACAGATGGTGATCCATTTGACAGTACAAGACAGCTGGCACTGTGGTCTATGGTTCCCGCAGAGGATGCGGCAGCTTACCGCCAGGTTACGGTAGAAATCGTAGAAGCAGGCTTAATTGAACGAAAGTATTCGTTCCCAAGAGCATTTGTTGTGGATTATAAGGAAGAGTATGGTAATACGGACGGAATCGGAACCTTCCGAATCTTAATCAAGCAGAAGAAGGATAAGCTGGATCTTGTATCTGTAGACGGCGGATATGCTGGTGCCTGATGTTATTTAGCCCGGAGGCACGTCTGTAGAGGACGTGCCTCCTTTGAAATATCTTTATTCCGAAGATTTTACTCATTCCAAAGTGAGATTTTGGGAATGAAGATAACAGGAGGGGAGCACATGGAGAGACGAGAAGACTTATATAGGATTCTGGGAGTATCAGAAAAAGCAACGGAAAATGAAATAAAGCAGGCATATCGTAAGCTTGCCAAAAAGTATCATCCTGATTCACATCCCGGAGATAAGGAATGTGAGAGAAGATTTCAGGAAATCAGTGAAGCCTATAGCGTATTAAGTGACTCGGAAAAAAGGAAGCAATATGACTCACAAAAGCAGGAAGAGTCAAGAGGACAAGCTGGTAATGCAAATTCAGGCAAAAAGCAGGCAACAGGAAATTCGCAATATTCTAGTGTTGACTTTGAAAATGTATACAAATCGTTTGAACAATTCTTCGGATTTAATCCAGATTCAAAGGATATCACAAATGAAAAGAAATTAAATCCAAAATCGGGAAATCCGCTGGATACAACAGATATGTTTGAACGGTTTATGGGAATAAAGAGGTAAGCTATGGGGAAACAGATGGATAGGGTAATAGACAGAATCATTGCGGTGCTGCTTCTCATTATGGCAGTGCTGATAGGAATTGCCGTAGGAATACAAAATGCATGGCGCTGGATTGTTATGATTGTCGTGATAGCAATCGCACATTGGCTGTGGTCATGCAGGAAGGAAAAAAGAAATGAGAATAGTATGACGGAAGAATTTCAGCCGCCAAAAGATACTGTGACAGAGCTGGTACTACTGGCAGAGGATAACACAAGGCTTGCAACATGGGGGCTATACGGGAAAAACGGTCTAGTAATAGGGCGTGATGTAGGGGAGAATCAGGTATCTGTCAATCTGGAAGAAACGACCTATGCAAGTATGATAGATGTGGAGCATGCAGTACTCAATTACTCAGGAGATGCCTGGTATATCGAAGATATTTCCGAGAAAAACGGTATTAGTGTACAGAAAGCGGATGGAAGAAGGTACAAGCTGGCTTATGGAAAGCCTTGCAAAGTGGAATACGGTGATATTATCTATGTTGCATTAACCCGTTTGCAGGTGCTTTAGAGATAACATAAAAATATAAGGATGGTGGGGAAATGGCAGAATCAAATTTAATACGTTGTCAGAATGGACACATGTTCAGTAAGAAGAGATATGGTACAGTTTGTCCATATTGCAATATCGAAACGGCAACACCGGAAAAGAAGGAAGTACATAAAACAGAGATGGAGCTGGAAGAGGAATTATTCAGAGAGGATGTAAAGCCTGTATGTGGGTGGCTGGTCTGTATCTCAGGTCCACGTCAAGGGAAGGATTATAAAATTGTTCAGGGAAAGAATTTCATAGGTCGTGCAGATGATATGGATATACAGATTCTTGGTGATAATGAAATCTCAAGAAGGAATCATGCCATTATTGTATTTGACCCTAAGAAAAAAGAAACCGTTTTGTTACCAGGGGACTCGAATGGCTTGGTGTATTGGAATGATTGTGCTGTCTATACACCTACACCATTAAATTCCTATGACAAGATAGAGCTGGGAAAATCAACCTTTGCCTTTCTTCCGTTTTGTGGAAACCATTTTATGTGGGGAGAGAAGGAAAACAGCGAAGATTAAAAAATAGGATGGGGAGAAGAATGATATCAGAGGTAGCTTATTATAGCAGCATTG